>DLCS01000275.1:9952-21822 GCA_002480735.1 Bacillaceae bacterium UBA7792
TTCTTTTGTTAGGGATGGTTTTTTTTATTTTCAGAAGCCCTTTGTATTTATTCTAGAGAGGAAGAAAAGAATGAAGAAATCGTTTGCCGTTTTTGGATTAGGAAGATTTGGAGGCACATTGGTGAAGGCCTTGTCTGAATTAGATATCGATGTTTTGGCCATTGATATTGATGAAGCAAAGGTGAACTATTACTCTGAATATGCCACACAGGCTATCCTAGCAACTGAAATTGATGAAAACACCTTAAAGAAGCTAGGAATTCGTAATTTTGATTATGCGATTGTTTCATTCGGTGATGACATTAAATCTAGTATCCTCACCTCCCTTTTGTTAAAGGAAATTGGCGTTCCTCAGGTCTGGGCTAAGGCGCATGATGATTATCATGCGAAGGTACTTGAAAAAATCGGGGTAGACCGTGTGATTCATCCAGAACGGGATATGGCGCTTCGGATTGCGCACTATATCGGCTCCAAAAAAATCATTGATTATATTGAATTATCGAAGGAATTCAGTATTGCTGAAGTGGTCGCCTCAGACAAAATTCATAATAAAACCCTATCAGAATTAGATATTCGGGCTAAATTTGGCTGTAATATTGTTGCGATTCAAAGAGGAAAAGATATCGTTGTTTCCCCTTCCCCAGATAAAGAAATCTTGAAGGGTGATGTTCTCGTTGTCATCGGCAGAAATGATGATATCAATCGTTTCGATAAGAAGGGTGTCTGAAATCATGCTTTGAATTGTTATTTTGTAGCATCTCTGTAGTGTTATTAAAGCTTTTCATGAAGGCAAGTTTTCAAAATCATCCAATTTTTCTATGGCATATTCATGCGAAAAGGCGTATTTTAGTACTATAGATTAATATGAATAGAGAGGGATGAAAAGATGGAGCTTGGATATATAAATGGAAGATTTGTTGGTCTAGATGAGTTGGTTCTTCCTATTGATGAGAGGGGACATCAATTTGGTGATGGCGTATACGAGGTGATTCGGTTTTATGATGGAAAGCCTTTTATGCTTGAGGAGCACTTAGAGAGGTTAATTCGCAGTGCCAAGGCCATAAAGCTTCCAGTGAAGGAGAGCCTAGCGGATTTTACCGAATTGATTATATCAGCTGTGGAAAAATCAGAGATAAAGAATTGCAATGTTTATCTCCAAATAACTAGAGGAATTGCAACGAGAAATCATCTTTTTCCAGATGCTCCTGTTTCGATAACGATGACGGTTCGACATGCCAATCCCATACCTAATGAGAAACGGGAAAAAGGGGTCGATGCAATCACGCATCCAGATGAGAGATGGGCGAATTGCTACATAAAATCTTTGAATCTGCTGCCGAATATTTTAGCCAAGCAAACGGCTTTTGAGCAGGGCTGTCATGAGGCAATTCTAATCAAGGATGGTTATATTACTGAGGGAACGAGCTCAAATGTCTATATCGTCCAAGGGGGCGAAATCATCACGACCCCGCTAACAAATCAAATCCTACCAGGGATTACGAGAATGGCGGTCAAGAAGCTAGCATCTGAATTGAACATTCCTTTTGTAGAAAAGCATTTCACAACAGCTGAACTCATGGAGGCAGATGAAATTTTTATCACAAGTACGACAGCAGAAGTGCTTGCTATTGTTAAGGTTGATGGAAATATCATCGGCAGCGGTACACCTGGTGAAGTCGTCACAAGGCTGCATCAGCAATTTCAAAAAATGGTTGAGGCCCTTTAGTAGGGGGTTCTTCATGAATATCATCGATATGCACTGTGACGCTTTGTTGAAGCTTTGGGAGTCTAAGGGAAAGGCATCTTATAAGGATGCGCCCCAAATCGACACAAATAAGGATCGTCTAATCAAGGGGGAAATTAAAGTTCAAGGCTTCGCCATTTGGATTAACCCAGCGTTCAAATCCACACAGGCATTTGATGCAGTCCTTGAGCAGGCTGAACTTTTTCATAAGGAAATCTTAAAGAAAAACAAAGAAATCAAGCATATCAAAAATTGGTCCGATTTAGAAAAGCTAGGAGAAGGGGAAATTGGAGCGATTCTAACCCTTGAAGGGGTTGATGCAATCGGCAATGACCTCTCTAAACTGGCTATTCTGTATGAACTCGGGGTGCGTTCGGTCGGACTGACGTGGAACAGCGCCAATCTAGCAGCTGATGGGGCCCTTGAACCGAGAGGGGCCGGTCTTACGGCTTTTGGTAAGGAGATCGTCACGTTCAATAACGAACATCAAATTCTAACGGATGTTTCTCATCTTTGTGAGCGGTCCTTTTGGGATGTGATGGAGATTGCAAAGTACCCAATAGCCAGTCACTCGAATGCAAAGCGGATTTGCGACCATCCTCGCAATTTGACGGACTCTCAAGCCCGTGCAATGTTTGAAAGAGGTGCCATGATCCATATTGTTTATTACCCGCCCTTCGTGAAAAAAGAGGGGCCGGCCACCATAGATGATCTTATCAAACATATAGATCATTTATGCGGACTAGGGGGAGCGAAATACATCGGACTTGGTTCGGACTTTGATGGAATTGATCAAAAGATTCCCGGTCTAAGTGATGCCTCTGAAACGCAGAACCTCATCAATAGGCTACTCAAATTTTTTAGTGAAGAGGAAGTACGAGGCTTTGCTCATGATAATTTCCTACGTCATATATCGGAAAAGCTGACCTGATTGGGTCAGCTTTTCATGTTGTGTTGCTTAAATGTGTTCAGAAAAAATCGCCTTCTAAAAAATCATTTCAGACAATACATAGTGATACAATAGCTTCGCTGTATTTTCAATGGATGATTGATGGGTGCGTTCAAATGCGTGCGAAGAATCGATGCCAGGGCCAACTAATCCGTGGACGATATCATGTCCGGAGCGAATTGCTGCAGATGCATCAGAACCGTAGTAAGGATAAATATCTAATTTATAATCAATCCCATTTTCCTCAGCAATTTTCACCAATTTTTTGCGAAGTCCGTAATGATATGGGCCGCTTGCATCCTTCACACAGATGGAAACTGTGTACTCGTCTGTCGATTGGCCATCGCCCATGGCCCCCATATCAACAGCAAGGTATTCAACCGTTTCCGGTGTAATGTTTGAATTGCCACCATAGCCAATTTCCTCATTATTAGAAATAAGGAAATGAGTGGTATATGGTAGTGTGATGTTATTTGTCTTCAGCTGTTTAATGAGTTGAAGAAGAATCGCCACACTTGCTTTGTCATCAAGATGCCTTGATTTAATGAAGCCGCTTGAAGTAATCTCCACTCTTGGTGCAAAGGAGACGAAATCACCAACTTCGATGCCTAGACTGCGAACGTCACCAGCATTTTGAACAACCTCATCAATACGGACCTCCATATTATCCTGGTTTCGTTCCGCTTTGCCCGCATCCTTATAGACATGGACAGATGTCTGGTGCATAAGGATCGTTCCTGTATATCTCTTCCCGGAGCTTGTCTCAATTTCGCAGTATTCGCCTTCGATGGAGTTATATTGGAATCCGCCGATTAGATCAAGCTTCAATCGCCCGCTTGGCTTTATTTCCTTCACGATGGCTCCAAGTGTGTCAACATGTGCAGTCAGCATCCGATGCTTCGATTGTTCGGTGCCAGATATCGATGCGATAAGACCGCCTTTTCTGTTGCGAACGGTTTCGACTCCTAAGTCTTGAAGGAATTTTTCTACATATGTAATAACTTCATTCGTATTTCCCGTTGGACTTGGTATGGATACAAGTTCCTTTAATAGCTTGAGTGTTTCCGTGGTGTCTGGATAGGTCATAGGTCTTCTCCCTTCAAAATAGATTACTTTTCCATCATAACATTGATATCTTGATTTGGCATAGGTAGAATAATCATAAAAGACTCGAGGAGGGGTTTTCGATGAGTGATTGTAAGATTGACCATACACCTGAGGATGTAAAAAGCAAATATGAATCCCAGTCCGCATTTTTGCCAGAGGACATGAAGCCTTTATTTGACCAGTTTTTCAAGGAGGAGCATACCCAGGATATTCTAAATGATGTCTTTCATTTACTGAAAAAGTATGATCTCGTATCAGAGGATGAGAGAGAGGCAAGAAATAAAAGGCTGTACTTGGTGCTAAAAAACGTATAAAGAAAACTTTAGGTAGCAATTCAATTAGAGATTGCTGCCTTTTCTGTCATGTGAGGAATACAATTTGAATACTCTTTATAACGGGAGATGTTTCTTCATATGGCGAACAAGAGGAGAGGATATTTTGGCAAAGCTATACAGCATGATTATTGACGCACCGATAGAAGCGGTTTGGGCATTCTTAAAGGATTTTGATCACTGGGCTCCGCTCATACCCGGATATGTCACTCATAAAATATGGAACTCAAGAAAATCAAGCTGGATCTTTACAACCGAAATCGGGGTGATTAAGAAAAAGATAGAATTTGACCTTGAAATCCACAGCATGCATGCTCCGAGAAGCATTACTTTTCAAGTAGAGGGAACGAATGAAGGCTTTATCGGGCATGGAAATATTGAGGCGAAAAAAATGAAAAGAGGACGTACCTTTATTACCGCAAGTCTAGATCTCCAAGCAACAGGTCCACTTGCCAAGTTAATAAAACCACTGCTTAAATCCAATCCCCCAAAAATTACACAGGAATTCAAAGAAGAAGTAACCGCTCGAATTCACGCCTACCACAATGGATAGTTCGGTACCAGGTACCGAGTGTTATTGATTTTTCTAAGAAGGAGCAACGGGGCGGCATGAAGACAAAAAAGACCGTCTTGCATTCTAAGCATGAGCATGCTAGAATAAAAAGCGGTCTGACGTCTTTTTTTTATTAATATTATTTAAATATCTATAAATATCCTATAATAACATTATCATAAATTTAATTGGTTGTCAAGCAATAGGAAATAAAGAAAACGTTCGGACCAGAAAAAAATGATGTGGAGCGTGATTTCATGAGTGAAGAACAATTGGAAAGAGAACAAGAGCAGAGACGCGTACAGAAACTTGCCGTAGAAATTCAAGATAGAATAGATACATTATCACAGCATGCAAGCAAAATCAGTTCGGATGCTCATGAAATTCGTAGAACCTTTTGGAACGATGTCACGGTGAATGTGGATGAGCCGGATGATTTTGAAGAAACTTTTTATAGCATTAAGCAGCAGGCCGATCTCTTATCCGAACGAGAAAGAAGTGAGAAGCAGCTTAAAAAGACAATTAAAACCCTGTCCAGATTAAAGGAATCCCCTTATTTCGGGCGGGTCGATTTCATTGAGGATGGAGAAAGCTCGAGTGAGTCCATCTATTTAGGTATTACCTCTTTTATGGATAAAGAAGAACAAAATTTTCTCATCTATGATTGGCGCGCACCGATTTCCAGTATTTATTATGACTATGCACCTGGCCCTGCTCAATACGAAACCCCATCTGGCTTAATAAAAGGGGAAATGACGCTAAAACGGCAATTTATTATTAAAGACGGTCGCATTGAAGGGATGTTCGATACAGGAGTAACGATTGGGGATCAATTGCTTCAGGAGGTCCTTGGAAATAATGCCAATGCACAAATGAAGACGATTGTGGCAACCATTCAAAAGGAACAAAATCAAATCATTCGCAATGAAAAAAATAAATACTTAATCGTCCAAGGAGTTGCGGGAAGTGGGAAGACCTCTGCGGCACTTCAGCGGGTCGCCTACCTTTTGTATCGTCATCGTAAAACACTTTCTGCACAAAATATCGTCCTTTTTTCCCCGAACCCCCTTTTTAATAGCTATGTGTCAACGGTGTTACCTGAGCTTGGCGAGGAAAATATGCAGCAAACAACCTTTATTGAATACCTTGGAAGCCGAATCGGGAGAGGACTATTACTTGAGGATTCCTTTAGTCAGCTGGAATACTTGCTGAATCATGAGGACACCTCTGAATACAAGGCTCGGGAAGAAAGCATTCGTCTTAAATCGAGCTTAGCATTTAAGGAGAAGCTTGATGATTATATAAGAGCATTGGGGACAGAAGGATTGGAATTTAAGGATATTTCGTTAAAAAGTGAGGTGCTCCTATCGAATGAGCAGATGAAAGAACAGTTTTATTCGTATGAAAAAGGAATTTCATTATGGCATCGGATGGAATTATTGAAGGATTGGGCTGTAAAGGAATTGAGGCGGCGAAAGAGACTAGAGCGTCGAAAGGACTGGGTCAAGGAAGAAGCGCAATTTTTAGATAAGGAAGATTTTCTGGAAGCCTTTAAAACGCTGCAGAATAAAGGGAAGTATAATGAGGATTCCTTTAATGATTTTGAGTTGGAAGAGAAGCTGCTCTCGGAGATCGTGGTGAGCCGCTATTTTAAGCCGATTATGACTAAGGTTAAACGGCTTGGTTTTGTAGACTATCGCAGGATTTATGAGAATTTCCTTAGGAAGATGTCTGATATCTATTCCCTTCAAAAAATCGGGCAGGGTGAAATTCCCTATGAGGACGCCACTCCATTTGTCTATTTAAAGGATAAGATTGAGGGGACGGTTTCTTTTTCTTCGATCCGCCATATATTTGTGGATGAAGCTCAGGACTATACACCTTTTCAGTTTGCTTATTTTCAAGAGCTATTTCCTAACAGCAAAATGACCCTCCTTGGTGATATTAATCAAGGAATCTTTTCCCATTCTAATGGAGTGGAATCCTTCTTACCGCAAGCTATGGAGGGGGAAGAAGAGAGAATTATTTTAACAAAAAGCTATCGCTCAACTAGACCTATCGTTGAGTTCACGAAAAGAATCCTGAAGGATGGAAGCCATATTGAACCCTTTAACCGAGACGGCTCTAAACCGACGTACACCACCTGTGCGAATGAAGATGAGCTTGATGCGAAGGTACTCGAGTTATTAAAGGCGCAAACCTCTCACAAAACCGTTGCCATCATTTGTAGGACTGCGATGGAAAGTGCTGCAGTATATGCAAAACTAAAGGATCATGTGGAATTACGTTTAATTGAAAAGGGGACGATTACCTTTGAAAGAGGACTGCTCGTCATTCCAAGCTATTTGGCAAAGGGAATTGAGTTTGATTCCGTTATTCTCTATGATGTATCTGGATATAGCCGAGAAAGTGAAAGAAGACTTCTTTATACAGCATGTACAAGAGCAATGCATGAGCTGCATCTTTTTTCAACGGGAGCTGAAAGCCCACTCTTAAAAGAGGCTATGGAATATGTAGAAAAATCGCAGGGGTAAATCCCTGCGATTTTTGATCACCAATTGAAGTTCGCAAATGGGTCCGATGTTGGCTATTCGCATAGACCTAATAGACGGTCACGATCACACCATCGATATTGTTGCCTGAGATTTCATATTGCCTATTTGCAGGGACCTCGATGGTAGTCGTTTTTGAAATCGGATAATAGGAAATGGTATACTCATTTCCATTAATAGAAGCCGTTAATTGCTGCTGCTCTTTTACATATTGCAAGTATTCCTCCAAAACAAAGTTCTTTTCCTGCATAATTGCGCTATGTGGAAGTCCAACATATCGGATATGCCAAGGTTCGTATTCAATTCCAGTAATCTCCGTTTTATCCTCCGGATATCTCAGAACAAATCCATACTGCCATGCATGATCTTTAATCCATTTCCCCTCAGGTGCCACATTCATTTTCATTTTCGATGAACCAACATCAAGGGACAAGCCCAAATTATGTTCACTATGGCCGGGAGGAAGGGCATAGACAGCTCCCATTTCTTGAAAAAGCTGGGTTTGTTCCTCTAAATTCCGATACCCGCTACTGATGATAAAGTTCTCTACTCCATCCTTTTTTGCCGCTCGAACCATTTCCGTGAATTTCTGTGTGATTTCTTCAGACAGCCGGACATTTTTATCCAACAAACCGAAGTATTGTCCTACGTTTCCTTCAAACAAATTGATGACATCTGTTTGCACGCTTACAGGGTGAACCGGGTAATCATGGTTTACTAATAATAGATTTCCGTTATGGATTCCATCGGTTGTTATTTCTACTGGTTGAGTAGCCCGATTTGCAGCTTCTATTCCTTTTGTTATCTCGATTTGACTTTCAGGATTATGTACAAAAAAAATAAGCCCGAGCATTATTGGTAAAATTCCTACTATTCCCCATTTTTTCATATTGCTTTCATCCTCCTATCAATAAGTAAGACGAAAAAAAGTTAGGAATAATTCAAAAAAGGGAAAGTTTTTTTCAATTAGAAAGGAAAGGCCATCATCATTTGGTGTAAGGAATATTTTTAAGCCGAATTTAAAAGATATAAAGGAGAGTTAAGTAGAAGGAGGTTCGATAAGATGAAGCAAAAGATTGAGTTAATAATGAGCATGATTTTGATGTTGTTTTTGCCGATTTCTTCGGGGTATGCTATGGAGATTACTGAGGACGAACCATCAGTAGAAGCAGCGATTTCCGAGGGACAATATATCGTGATGACGAAGGAAGAATTTAAGAACTGGCTGTTCCGCCAGAACATCACGCGAAAAATCATGTTAATCCAGCAGCATCACACTTGGGCTCCAGCCTACAAGCATTTTAAAGGCTCTAACCATCTAAACATGCTTAAGGGCATGGAGAATTTTCATGTGAAAGAAATGGGCTGGAAGAATATCGCGCAAAATTTAACGACCTTTCCAGATGGCAAGGTCGCAGTAAGTAGGCCGCTGAATATCGCTCCGGATGGAACAATTGGTCCTAGAGCAAATTCAGCGGGGATTGCTATTGAAAACGTTGGCAATTTTGATAAAGGCTATGATGTGATGACGAAGGAGCAAAGGGATACGATTGTATATATTACGGCCTTGCTCTGCATTAAATTCGGACTGACACCATCTGTTGACACCATCACCTATCATCATTGGTGGGATCTAAAAACGAAGGAAAGAGTGCTGGACAAGGGACCGGATTATAATGTGAAGACTTGTCCAGGGACCAATTTTTTTGGCGGGAACTCAACAAAAAGTGCAAAGGAGAATTTTTATCCGCTTGTCGCACAAAAGATAGATGAGCTATTGGCGGAAATGAAAAAGGGTTCAAAGTCATGAAACATTTTGAACCCTTTTTGTTATGCCCATTCTTCTCTATTCAAATGTCTCCTAAAAAGAAAAAATTCCCAAAGGTATTGAAATATTTCCTTGATAGTGTAAAATTACACTAAATCAATACTAGCAAAAATTACATACGTAAGGCAGGGGAGTATATGGAGCCTCTATCTAGGGAAGAGAAGAAATTAATTGTCAAAAATGAATTATTTTTGTTAAAGGAAGGTCAGTACATAACACCAAAGACCTATCAAAATCTCGTCAAAGCCCATCAACAATTTTATGAAGATGTGGAGGCTCGTGAAAAAAGGACGGAAATAGTAGAGGAGCCAGTTAAAACACTTATTCCGCAGGAGCACAGGCCTTTAGTGCCAAAACCGTTGAAGAATTTCAGACCTCAGCTGGCAAAATCAAAACTGCAGACTGAAGAAGTGCATCAACAAAAGACAGTCCAACCGAAACTAAAGCCTGTAAAGAAATTATCGGATGAGCAAATTAGAGAACGTAATATTACCTGGCTCCTAAATTTAGGCGTGATTCTTCTTCTAATTGGTGGTTTATACGTGGCGACAAGCAATTGGGCAACAATGACAAGTATGACCAAAGCAGGTTCTATTGGTCTGATTTCCATGCTTTTTTATGGAATTTCCTTTGTCTCAAAGCGGATTCTTCACATCGACAAAACGGCTTTTGCCTTCATCGTTCTTGGAAGTCTATTCCTCCCAATTTTCTTATTATCGATCGGCTGGTTCGAACTACTAGGACCGTATCTGTCCGTGTTTGGAGAAGGCCGCTACTTGTTCGGAATGATAAGTAGTTTTCTCGTACTACCAGTTTATGTCCTTTTGGCACAAAGACTATCTTCAAGGCTGTTTGTCTGGTTTTCCTATCTCACCATGTCAATTGGAACGGGCTTTCTCTTTGCGGCTTTCCACATGGAAGAGGATGGATTTTTCCTCGGGATGATGCTATTCCAAGCATTGCTGATATTTGCATACCATCGAACGAAGGCTCTTGAAAAACTTCAGCTATTTACGAAGGAATTTGTCTATTTTGCTCAAGCGAATTTAATTCTAACGACTGTGCTGATGCTATTGCTGTATCATTCCCATGCATACCTTGGTTTTAATCTCATTCTTACAGCCACTATTTATTTATCAATGGTGTATGTTACAGGAAGGAAGGAATTTCACTTCGTCTTTACGACGATGCTTGTTTTTGGTGTGTTTCAGCTAGTGGAGCACTCCTTCTTAGAACATCTCGGTGCCGTCATCTATGCACTGATTGGATTCCTGTTTCTGTTAATCCCGAGCGCATTGGATGATCAATATCCGTGGAAAAAAATCTTTACCCTGACAAGCGGGGTCGTGTCTGGGCTAGCTTTTCTATTTATCACCTTTGAAGCCATTTTGATCAAATGGGGCGATCCATCTCTGACATTATTGCTCGCATACATGGTCATTGCAGGGAATTTTCTCTATTTAAGCAGTACAACAAAAAAGCTTCTGTTTCGTTATTTAACGGCTATCTTCATATCAGTGGCACTATTTGAAGGTTTGCTACTCGTAAATGAAATGGTGAGCATACGCCCATTTGTATTATTTGTTTTCTTCATCGGATGGACTATGTTTATGCTAGGAGTCTTCATAAAGGTGAAGCTATTGCTCGATATTAAGCAGCCAGCACGGGATATTGGCTGGGCGTATATGCTCATTTCGTTTTATGCAGCTATTGCGATGTATGCTTGGTGGGAGCTCGGTGTTATGTTGCTGCTTGTTTGTCTCTCTGCCTATATTAGCCTGACGAAGGAACCACGAACCGCATTCAAATCGGTATGCGAATGGCTTGTCCCACTTGCACTTGGCTTCGGCCTGGTTGCTTTTGGTGAGGAAGTAAGGCAGGCATCAGATTTTTACACTCATGAACTCGGCGCAGCCACCCATTTTATATGGGCGAGTGTAGTCCTTCTTGTGGGTCATATTATAACGAAAAACGATGCGTTAAAGATCAATCATTTTTACGCTTCTGAGGCCTTTTACACGTTGGCCCTAATAGGTGCTATCGTATTTCCGATCAATGAAGACTGGGTTCGACCGCTGATCTTTATCGGTGGAATTGCGATGTATTGGAGGCTCTTCACCTATACAAAAATTAAAGCTGTTTCCTATTTAGTTAGCGTACTGACCCTGCTATCCTATTTTGTAGTTTTGGATGCAATTGTGGATCTCGGGAAGCTTGGATTTATTTTAGCGGCAGTCCTGCTCTTTGCAGTGGCAATGCTTGTAAAAAACAGGCAGTTAGCGAGGGCCTTTGCTACCACGGGTCATATTTATTTACCATTTGCTTATCTTTTGACTCTTTTCTTATATGGGAATGATGCGGTTTGGAGCTTTCTCATCGGACTCATCATTTATGCTGTTAGTACGAGAAGGGTGGAGCAGGAGTGGAAGAAAAAACTGTTCTTATACAGTGCCTTTACCTCACTTTTTGCCGTCTTAGCAACGACAATCGCAAATGTTGAAACGATGGACGGTGAGTTCGCCTATCTGTTAACAAGTATTGTGATAACAGGATTTTGGTTTTACTCCGATCCCATCTATAAAAAAAGAACACACTATTATCTCGTGCCATTTTCCTTGCTTGGAAGTTTAACTTTTATCTCGATGTATCCGTTTGAAATGATGCCATATATTGTTAGCATTTTATACTCCATGGGCGTGATGGTCATTCTTCATCTTGCAAAATGGGAAATCGTAACGGTGATTCCGACCCTGTTTATCTACGGGGCTACTTTACTATATTTAATATACCATCCATTTGCGGCAA
>DLCS01000181.1 GCA_002480735.1 Bacillaceae bacterium UBA7792
GGGAACTGATTTATCAGATTTCGTTTTCTCCCATGTTTTTACACCAAGAAAACGATTGTTTGTCTTTGGAGCGGGAGAGGATGCGAGGCCGCTGGTTGAATTGGCGGCCCAGATTGGTTTTTCCGTCATGGTCTGTGATTGGCGCGAATCCCTTTGTAACGAAAGGCATTTTCCGAAGGCGGAGCAGTGTCTTTTAGGCTTTCCCCATGATATTTTTCAAAGGATCCATTTCCGACAAGAGGATTATGTGATTGTCATGACTCACAATCTTTTTCGGGATCAGGAGATCGTAGCTTTCCTCCTGGACCAGAAGCTGACCTACTTAGGGATATTGGGTTCCACGGAAAGAATACAGCGTTTGTTGGGGCAAAGGCAAATTCCATCTTGGGTCTCGGCTCCTATTGGGTTAGCGATTGGCGCTCGTGGAGCGACGGAGATTGCGGTCAGCATCTTAGCAGAACTCATCTCGATTAAAAGGGGACATCATTCTTGAAAATCGTAGGGATTTATCTTGCTGCGGGACAAAGCAGAAGAATGGGCACCGATAAATTGATGTTGAAGCTTGGTAATTCTTATTTAGGCTCAGTGGCCTTAAAGGCAGCTCTTGAATCTTTGATCGATCATGTCCTGGTTATCACAAAAAAGGGTGATTCCTTATGTTGGCTGCACCCTCATCTGTCATCAGGCAACTGGTCGAATATTGTTTCGCAAGAAAGCGCAAAAGGCCTGTCCTATTCCATCAAAGCTGGCATAAGTGAAGCAATAAGGATGAAGGCAGATGGAGCAATCATTCTATTAGCCGATCAACCCTTTGTAACAGTACAGATGCTCAACGATCTTGTGAGTGCCTTTCGAAAGGATGGTTCTAAGTATTTTTTCGGATATTGCTTGAATGATAGAATTCGTCCTCCTATTTTATTTTCAAGTGCTTTTTTTCCAGAATTTATGAAATTACAAGGAGATGTAGGGGCAAGGGGACTCATAAGGGGAGTACACAAAGAAAGAGGTAGCCTATTGGAGACAGAAGCGGCAAAATGCTTTTGGGATGTGGATACGAGGGAAGCATACGAGAGGATTAAAGAAGTTTTTTAAGAGTTCCTTTCTTGTTTTGAATGATTCTATTATTGAAGAGCTAGCCCCATTAGGAAGGGGTTATTTCTTTTGTAAAAACACTGCTATTTTACTAGAGGTAAGCGATTGACAAGTTAACAATATTTGGGTATTGTTTATGATATAAATTCAAAATATTCAAATTATTCCTATAAAGGGGGTCTTGAGGTTGAATCGAGTTAGTAGGGTGGTTGTTAGTTTCTTGCTTGTACTATGTTTGTTAGCAGTACCTGTTTCCGCAATGGCTGAATCTAATTCTCCTTCGCAATCGAGTGGAAATGATTACCCAATTGTCCTTGTACATGGACTAACTGGGTGGGGGAAAAACGAGATGCTAGGCTATAAATATTGGGGCGGACTTCGTGATATTGAAGGGAATCTTAATAACAATGGTCACCCTAGGGAAACCTTTAATAATTATATGAATAGAGTTATGAGCAGCCCGGTGTGGACAAGTAATGATATAAGTGCTCATGATTTAACCACGTACGGAGCGCAGGAACTAAATAGCTGGGTTAAGACAAGCCCGAATGTATATTATTTTTCCCATGTGGGCAATGCCACATATCGAGGAATTTTGACTGGCTACTATTATCCGATGATCACGATGAATCCATTGATGATGGGTTCTAGTAAACTAATGGGCTCCTACACTAGAAAGAGTAAAGAGCCTGTTATAGATAAAACCTGGTTTCCCAATGATGGGCTAGTTAATGTCGTATCTGCAAAATACCCAATGGGACAAGCTAACCAGCCTTATAATGGCGAGGTAGAAAAGGGTGTGTGGAATACCCTTCCAACGATGGAGGGGTGGGATCACATCGATTACATTGGTATTCTTGGTGCGAATACGCCAGGGTATAGCAATATCTATGGGTACTATCATAAGATTGCCGATCAGCTGCATGGGTTACCGAAGGATAGTAAATGATCGGAGGAATGGACGATTAGGACGGGATACTTCTCGTCCTTTAAACATGATTAGCCCTCAGCAAACCTTTATTAATAACTGGTCTGAGGAAAAGATGGCGGATATTAATTCGATTTCCCAGCTTCCTACTGTGAAGGATCTAGATTTGGTCAGGATGGAAAAGCAAAACAGGATGGCCGAAATTGTGTTAGATCTTGTAGGGAAATGGTAGAAATAGAAAAAAATTGATCGGGGAGAACAGAATCCCCGATCAATTTTTTTCTTTAAGGATGGAATAGGCGCCACTGAACATGCCGAATAATAGGGCTGTTATGGGAAACACAATCCAATTGATATGCCATTGGTGAAACATTAATCCGCTGATAAGGAAAATACAAACAGCGAGTGGGAAGACAATGGCGGCTACTGCACCAACTACTTTGTTTTCCTTTCTAGAGCGATCCGAGTATTCCTCCATTTTTAGCAGCTTCTTATATCCTTCTTTGATTCGACCGTAATAGATAAATAGGTTAACAGCGATTGAAATGATGAGCAGTAATAGAACCACCCCGTATACAGCACCATCTTCATTGATAGCTATTGTGATGAAAAGGGAGATCGGTGATAGGATGCAAAGTGCGACTCCCAAAATGATCGATTTCATAAAAGTAGGCTGAAACGCAAGATGTTTGGCTTCTAGAGACCTTTTGACATTGGATGTGAGATGAAACTTTCCTGTTTCTTCAACTTTTTTATATTTTTTCATGATCATGTCACTATTAATGAATAAGCCAACAGCTATTGCGATTAGTATTAATAAAGGAATGAGCCCCAATATAGTGCCTAATTCTTCAGCGATGCCAAATAATAACCCGTCAGCTGCTAATTGTGTCATAAGAAGCAGCATCGCCGGAGCTAGAATACATAGAAATACCCCTAGTCCAATCAATTTACTTGCCCGATGATGATCCGCCAAAAAAGCATGCACCTCATCCTCCGTCATCTCTGGATAGGCCGATTTCTCTTCTTCCACAAATGGGATTTCAAGCTCCTTTAGAAGCTCATCGATATTTCCAAATTCCGAAATGACAATTCCAATTGCTTCATTTTCTGATTTTCCTTCTTGTTTCAGTTCGTTATATTTATCCTCCATGTTCGCTAATAGCTCATCCTTGAGCGCCTGTAATTGCTTTGTTTTCGGCAAAGACGCGAACATGTTATTTAAGTAATCCATAATGGTTTTCACGTTACTGCTCCTCCTTAATAAATCGATTAATAACTTCCTTTGTCAACTCCCACTCTTTACATTTTTCCTGATAGTAACGGCGGCCTGCTTCAGTGATTCTGTAGTAGGTCCGTCTTTTACCGAAGGTTTCATCTTTAAAAAAAGCCTCAATAAAACCATTTTTCAGCAGTCGATTAAAAGCAGAATATAAAGTGGTTTCTTTAATAATGTATTTTTCATCGGATAAATCTTTAATTTTTTTCGAAATTTCATATCCGTAGGATTCTTGATCTAGTAGCAGGTAGAGAATGATGGTGTCGTTGTATCCACGAATAATATCACTGCTAATCAAAGTTAAGCTCCTTTCCGATTGGTTACTTTACTACATCTGTCGTACTTTACCTGTCGTAGTAA
>DLCS01000100.1 GCA_002480735.1 Bacillaceae bacterium UBA7792
TGGGAAATAGTAAAAAAATCGCTCGAGTAGCAGGAATAATACTTAGGGTGTCGAAATATTGTAGTAGAGCATAGAAAATGACAATACAAAGGAGCAAGAACATGACATCTAAACAAGGGATTCAACCAGAGGATCTTTATCGCTTGAAATCAGTGGCAGATCCACAGCTCTCACCTGATGGGACTGAGGTAGTTTATGTAGAGACACGTATTAATGAGAAGAAAAAAGACTATATATCTAATCTGTTTTATATAAATTTAAAAGACAAACGTCCTCAGCAATGGACATATGGTGACTATCGAACAAGCTCTCCTGTGTGGTCGCCGGATGGCAGTCAAATTGCTTTTTCTTCTACAAGATCAGGCAAGCCGCAAATTTTTGTGCTTTCGAAAACAGGTGGGGAGGCAAAACAAGTAACGTATTGTAAAAACGGTGCGTCAACGCCTGTCTGGTCTCCATGTGGAGAGAAAATTGCCTTTTCCGTTATGCTCGGTAAAGATGAAACTATTCTAGATAAAGCTGAAGATGACAAGAAAGAAGAAAAAGAACTAAAGCCGCTAGAAATCGATAAGATGAAACATAAATCAGATGCTGGTGGATTTACGGATATGGACCAGCATACCCACATCGCTATTGTCGATTTAAAATCTGGTGACTTAGAGCAAATGACAGAAGGGAACAAGCATTGCCATCTGAGTACATGGTCGCCCGATGGCAACTATCTTACGTACTTAGCAGATCAAGCAGAGGATTTAGATTTTTCATTTAATGCGGATATTTACTTATTAGATATAGAAACAAAAAAGAGTCGCAAGGTAACCGAGGGAATTGGCTCTTATTACCAAACATCATGGTCTCCTAATAACCGCTTCCTTTCCTTCGTTGGGGGAAAACGTGAGTTTGAAAATGCCACACAAGCGAAGCTATGGATTTATGATATGGAACAAAATCTGCTCAACTGTGCCACAAGTGAATTTGATGCCCCTGTCGGTGACTATGTCATCGGTGATTTCCTGCAAGGGGTAGCAGCTCCACCTGTGCAATGGATGAATGATAATCATAGTTTCTACTTCCAAGTAACAGATCACGGCAATGCAGCAATTTATTTTGGTAATGTGGATGGAGAGATTTATCCAGCTATTCACGATGATCAATATGTTTATGGATTTTCATTAGATGCTCAAAATGACCAAGCAGTTGTCGCAATAAGTACGACAACAAATCCGGGCGATTTATATTACGTCAACTTAAAGACGGGTGAAAAAGAACGGTTGACAACCGTCAATGAAGAAGTTTTAAAGACGAGAGAGATAGCTGTTCCTGAGAGTATTGAGTTTGAAGGAGCTGAGGGCTGGAAGGTCAATGGCTGGATCATGAAGCCAGTGGGCTATGAAAAAGGGAAGAAATATCCTCTTATTCTTGAAATCCATGGTGGTCCACATGCGATGTACGGCAACACTTATTTCAATGAATTCCAAATCCTAGCTGCTCAAGGCTTTGCGGTGCTGTATACAAATCCGCGCGGAAGTCATGGCTACGGACAAACGTTTGTGGATGCAGTACGTGGTGATTATGGTGGCAATGACTATCAAGACCTAATGGCTGCAGTGGACTATGCTTTAGAGCACTATGATTTCATTGATCAGGATCGACTAGGTGTAACAGGTGGGAGCTATGGTGGCTTTATGACCAACTGGATTGTTGGGCATACGAACCGCTTTAAGGCAGCAGTTACACAACGCTCAATTTCAAACTGGATTAGCTTTGCAGGTGTGAGTGATATCGGCTATTACTTTACAGACTGGCAAATACAAGCGGGGCTCGATAATATGGAGAAGCTATGGCATCATTCTCCATTGAAGTATGTAGACAATGTTGAAACACCGTTGCTCATTTTACACGGTGAAAAAGATTATCGTTGTCCGATTGAACAGGCCGAGCAGCTATTTATCGCCTTAAAGCATCGGAAAAAAGAAACAAAATTTGTTCGCTTTCCTGAATCAAATCACGAGCTCTCAAGAAGTGGAAAGCCATCATTAAGAATTGCGAGATTAAATTACATTTTAAACTGGTTTAAAGAGTATATTAAATAGTAGGAGTAGCCGCAAAGCTTCATGTTTTGCGGCTTTTGTTTTATAAAAAATAGATAAATCCCACTATTTTTGGTACTCTTAAAATAGCGTAAATTTTATGGGTATGAAACTTCTATGGAGAAAATACGGTCTAATATAAATGGATTATTAAATTTTTCGATCGGAAGGTATTTTTAATGAGATATGAGAGACATAAGAAAAAGAAGAAAAAAAAATGGAAGGTAGTATTGTTCGTTATACTGCTCTGTATTGTTGCTGGATTCGCCTATAGTTATTTTCAATATAAGCAAGGAGTTTCCCAGTCATTAGAAAAGGCAAAAAATACGGTAGAACAAAAGGAATATAAATTTAATGGTAAGAAGGATCGGTATGGTGGCACAAATGTCCTTCTTCTTGGTAGCGATTCGAGAGGAGAGGAGCATTCACGGGCAGATACGATTATGATTGCCAGATATCATCCTGATAAAAAATCGTATAAATTGATTTCGATTATGAGAGATAGCTACGTTGAAATTCCAGGGCACGGGAAAAATAGAATCAATACCGCATTTGCAAAGGGCGGTCCTGAGCTGCTGCGCGAAACAATCAAGGAAAATTTCGATATTGATATCCAATATTATGCCATCGTTGATTTTGAAGGGTTTGTTCAACTCATCGACGAAGCATTCCCTAAGGGTGTTGAAGTTAACGTAGAAAAGGAAATGTCACATAATATTGATGTAGTAATCAAGCCAGGGTTGCAGTATTTGGATGGAGAGCACTTGCTCGGCTATGTCCGTTTCCGCCATGATAAAGTAGGTGATTTTGGAAGGGTTCAGCGTCAGCAGGAAGTGGTTAAGCAAATCGGCAAACAGCTGACTGGCATACAAACGATTCCAAAGCTCCCTAAGCTTATAGGAGTAGTGACCCCGTTTATTAACACGAATATGGACACAGGTGATATGCTTTATATTGGCAAGGATTTCTTATCAAAGGATAACCGAAATATTGATTCTCTAAGGGTTCCAGTCGATGGGGCATGGGAAGATGCCGATGTAAACGGGGCCGAGGTATTAGCTATCGATGTGGAGAAGAATAAAGAAGCTATTCGAGAATTCTTACAAAAATAGAATAGTGACCTTTTTGTAAGAGTGCAAACTAAAAAGGAGAACGCTTCAAATGGACTTTGACTTACTAAAAGAATGGTTTACACTGGATAATATTATGAAAGTCATTGCGGAATATCGGTCGTTTGGACCGCTCCCGGGTATATTGCTCCCGATGATTGAAGCGTTTTTGCCATTTCTGCCGTTGGTGATCTTTGTTATGGCGAATGCGAATGCTTTCGGATTATGGTTTGGCTTTTTATTTTCATGGATAGGGGCATCTGCAGGCGCATATCTTGTTTTTCTACTTGTGCGCAGGTTTGGTCAAAGGAAATTTTTGCGTTTTTTAAAGAGAAACTCGAAGGTACAAAAGCTCATGGCATGGGTGGAGAGACATGGGTTTGGACCGCTCTTCTTGCTGCTATGCTTCCCTTTTACCCCATCTGCCGTTGTCAACATTGTCGCCGGACTCTCTAAAATTAGCATGTTTCAATATATGCTTGCAGTCTTAACTGGAAAAATGGTGATGATTTTTACAATGAGCTTCGTTGGATATGATATTCGCTCGCTTATTACACAGCCATTAAGGACGGCTCTTGTTGGAGTGGTTATCGTTGTTCTCTGGTTGGTTGGTAAACAGATTGAAAAAAGATTTAATCATAATATCGAAATAGAGAGACAAAATGGATAATGATTGTAGAGGTGAAGGGAATTGAAGAAAGGGATCAAAAAAGAAGGAATTGAATGGATCAAAGCGATTGGAATGGGACTAGTCGTAGTTGTGTTTCTACGGACCTTTTTCATTTCAAATTATGTTGTGGTAGGAGAGTCCATGAAGCCAACACTCGAGGAAGGAAATAAGTTGATTATTAATAAAATCGGGTATCAAATTGGCGATTTCAATCGCTTTGATGTGATTGTTTTCCATGCAAATGAAAAAGAAGACTATGTTAAGAGGATTATTGGATTACCTGGGGATAGAATCGAAAATAAGGATGACCAATTGTATATTAATGGCAAGAAGGTGGATGAACCCTACTTAAATAAACAGCTGGGACAAACATTGACACGCAATTTCACAGAAGACTTTACTTTAAAGGAGAAAACAGGTGTGGAAGTGGTTCCCGAGGGGAAACTGTTTGTGATGGGGGATAACCGCTTGAAAAGCGATGATAGTCGGCGATTTGGATTTATTTCGGTTGATCAAGTCGTCGGAAAGGTGAATTTACGCTATTGGCCGCTTGATCATATGGATATTTCATTTTGATTTAGGAAAACCGCTTGAAGCTTTTTTCAAGCGGTTTTTTAGATCCTTTCCGTTTCAAATAAGAAATCCTTTGACAAAATTAGGCCCATAATAAAAAGGAACAGTGCGAAATAAGCAGGCAATAAATGGATAAACGTGGTGTAGCCAATGATAAAATGCGTCAAGATGCCTGCACAAAATGCTGGAATGCCACCGATCAGAAAGGTGTGCCAAACCCATTTTTCCCCTTGATGAAAGCCCCAAAGGGAGAGCATGAGAACGAGGAGACCAACACTCAGAAGGGCGCTTCCAAATCCAGCACGATCATGGGCAATGACTGGAACCAACTTTTCCGTTATTCCATACATTTGTTCGGGTGTCATACAAATATAACCAATATCCGTAGGAACAAATACACTTGTGGCGCCAATGCTTGAGATGACAATTCCGCCAAGCATGAAAGAGAATCCGAGTATTGTGAAGCAAAGCTGTCCCCACAAGCCTTTCCTCCATGCAGCATGATTTGTCCGGTTCCTCGATGTCGAGGTATCTCGAGCATCCTTCGACTTTTTCAAGCCAAGATAGAAAAAAGGAAATAAAATGAGCCAAAGTAGGCCGTGCAGCCAGTCAAAATAGCCGTAGCCAAGGAAGAGCAGGATCCCTAGAAATCCTACGATGCCAGCGATGTTGATGGCTTTTCTTGCCCAGTGAACCCCTAGCCTCACTCCATGCTTTGCCAGCTGCATATAAAGGATTCCACCCGAAACCATGGTTCCAGCGAGGGTCATCCGGTCATGGGCCATGAACTTAATGATATTCGGATTGAGCACAATTAGCTGCTCTCGCGTTAATTGCAGAAATGCTTCATCGTAAGGAAGAACAACGATCGTCATACTAAGAATGAGCGTGATGAGTCCGCTAATGAACATAATTAGCCCAAACAGCCAATACCATTTCCACCCGCTCGTTTCAGTGCTTTGTGTTTCCTCTAAATCAAGCAGCCCTTCATTAATCCGTTTCGGAAGCCCAGGACCAGATAGAACGTAGTCACTTGAGAGCATGACGAGCTCAGCCCCGTGGGCAAATAACTCAAGGGCATCCTGGGGCTCCATCATTCCTCCAGAAATAATTTTAGGTGTTTTCTCGATCCCATGATCCGCTAAGCTTTTGAGTACAGTTTGTAGCTCTGAAGCTTGTCGACTTGGAAAATACTGATCATTTTCATTCTCGATAGATTGCTCTTCCACTACGATTCCATCAATCAATTGCTTGTTGGTGAGTTCCTTGATCATCGGAATATCCTGCTCTATTTGCTTTGGCTGAACGGATAGCAGCAAGGCTTTTGATTGTACATGTCGTTTCAATTCGATCCAGTCAGCTTCAGAGAAGCATTCTTCGATAATAAATGCATCGCCATATGGACATAGGGTTTGGATGATCGTAAGGGAATCAGCCAAACTTCCGGATTTTCCGATTCGAATAAAAAGTGGTTTCTGTAAGGATTTCATGTTTTTTAGCTTGGCAGCAATCTCTTTTAGTCCAAGTGATTCTAAAGGTAAAGGAAACAGGATTTGTTCTTGTTCAAGACTGAATGAAGCGGTACGGTCAGGTTTTGAAGGCTGTAATGTAACAGGACCGACTTCGATAAAGCCGAAGCCAAGATTAGCAAAGGCCCTTGTTCCTGTTAAAAGCGGGTCAATTTTCCCACTCAAACCGACGGGATTGGAGAAAGTGAGTCCGAATAATTCTACCTTAAGCCTTGGGGAGGGGCTCATATGACCTAAAAATTCGATGAAACGCACTCCCCCTGGAAGAGAGGAGATAAGGTCCATCCCTCGGTGAATGAATTCTCTCCCTAATGAACCAGGCAAGCGTGACAGCCAAGGTTTAAAAATCGGATGATACGACCAATCAGGCAAGTCAATCACTCCTAAATTTTTGGTCTATATGTCTAGCATACAAGCAACGTCTACAAAGATCACTTTCAATCTGTAGATGTGTTGCAGCTGATAATTTTCGAGCAATTTCATTCTTAGATTATGATAAACTATTAGAATAGAAAAAACTATTTTTTCGGAAAATACAGGATGGGAGGGATTTGATGGAACAGCCAATAGCGGTCATGAAGACAAAATTAATGCCTCCAAAATTTAAGGAGGAGTCGCTAAGACGTGCCAAGCTAACGAGGAAAATGAAAACGATTGCAGAATATCCACTTACACTTATTCATGCTGGAGCTGGCTATGGAAAAAGCACCGCATTAGCCCTATATGTGAGCGATGAAAAAACTCCGTGCTGCTGGTATTCGATTACTTCCACCGATGACGATATATTACCTTTTATGACGTACATCCTGGCAGCCGTTCAATCAGTCATCCCTTCCTTTGGAAAAGAATTAATCCAATATATGGGTCATATCGCTCCCTATACTCGTGAAGAGGAAATCAACCATCTGTGCACATTGTTTGTTAATGAAATGGTGAGCATCGATCATGAGCTAATTATCGTTCTTGATGATTTTCATCAAATCGAGCATTCATACAATGTCAATCGCTGGATTGAAAGGCTCCTGGAGCATATTCCAGACAATCTCCATCTTATTGTCTCAAGCAGAAGCAGACCTTTATGGAAACCATTGCGCAAAATGAAGGTGAGCAATCAGCTGTTAGAAATAACAAAAAGTGATTTGGTTTTAACAAAGGAAGAGGTAGAGCTATTATTATGCGATTTATACGAAATTACCTTAAGCGAAGAACAGCTTGATGAGGTATTTCAATTAACAGAAGGCTGGGTGATTGCGCTTGGAATGATTGCCCAACAGTTTTCCGAGCAGATGCTGCTAGACCAGGTCTTTAAAGACCCGATGCTGTCATTAGATGACTTGTTTCATTATCTAGCCCTTGAGGTTTTTGAAAAGCAGCCACCAATGATTCAGCAATTTTTAGAGCAAACCAGTGTGTTTGAAGTGATCGATGAAGAGATTTGTAATGAAGTATTGGGCATCACTGGTTCGGGTGCTCTGCTCCAGCAAATTCATGAACGAAACCTCTTTATTCAAAAAATCGGGGATGAGGAATATCGCTATCATGCCCTTTTCAAAGAATTTCTGGAGGGACAGCTTCGTCTTCATCAGCCCCATAGCTTCACGACCCTTCATGATCGAAGTGCAAGGTATTTTGAAAGGAGAAAACAGTGGGAAACAGCGATCGTCCATTATGAAAAAATGAATCATATGAAGGCGATGGCAGCCCTTCTCCATGATTATGGCATCAAAATGCTCGAAAGCGGCAAACTAGAGGGGCTTTATGAGAAATTATTGCGAATCCCGAGAGAAGTAAAGGACCAATTCTTTCGGCTATGGTTTTTGCAGGGAGAAGTTGAGCGCTATCGCTCCATGTATATCGAAGCGGAGGCGTCCTATGAACGGGCCATAGATGAGGCGGATAAAAGGGACAATTTGCTAGAAAAGAGCAAGGCGTTAGAGGGAAAGGCGAAAATCTACCTTGATACGATTCAGCCTTATAATGCCGAACGTTTGCTATATGAGGCGATCGAAATTTGCGAGTCTAGCAATTTGAGCTCTGAGGAGGAAACCCATAAGCTTTATCGGTTGCTTGCCGAAAATCTCATTAACTCGGGAAAAGCGATGAAGGCAGAAAAACTATTAAAAAGAGCACAACACTATCGTTCTAGTATTGTGGATGGGAACTTGGAGGCCCGGCTGTATTTGCGGACAGGCCGATTTGATGCAGCGAGGAAAGCATTGTTAACTACGGATAGCCTAGCTGAGATTCCGAAATCAAAACTTCCTCAGTCCCACCGAGAAACTGATT
>DLCS01000015.1:0-3049 GCA_002480735.1 Bacillaceae bacterium UBA7792
GGTACCTGGTACCGCCCGTGGACATTTCCTTGAATTTGTCCGTATCAGGTGGACAGTTTTGTTGTGCTGAAAATTATTTAATACTTTAAACGATTAAGGTGTTGCGTTTTTGTTTTGGATGTAGTATTATATTTTAAAATTTTAGAAATTTTTAATAGTACAAAATTGTCTGTGATAAGGAGCAAGAAAGAAGTATCTTCTCTAGAGAGCCTGTGGTTGGTGTGAACAGGTGGAGAACTCTTTCCGACTCGCCTTGGAGACTTTCTTCTGAACCGTTATGTAAGAAGAAACGATTCACAATCGTTAAACTGTGAAGTTATACCTTGACTTGCAAAGGCTGTGATCCGTGAGGAGCAGCAAATGAGGGTGGTACCACGAGCTTGCTCGTCCCTCAAATTGTGAGCAAGGTATTTTTATTTTGCTTTATATTAAATGGGAGGGTAAAACGATGAACAGAAGAGTCTATTTTTTTGATACAACTTTGAGAGATGGTGAGCAAACACCTGGTGTTAACTTGAATCAAGATGAGAAGGTTGAGATCGCCCTAAGGCTTGAGAAGCTTGGGATTGACATCATTGAAGCGGGATTTGCCGCTGCTTCCCCAGGAGATGCCGCAGCGGTACGAGCTGTTGCGGAGGCGGTCACAAAGCCGATGGTCGTTAGCTTAGCACGTGCGAATATTGCAGATATTGATGCTGTGATTGAAGCATTCAAAGGTGTGGATAATACAGGGATCCATGTTTTTATTGCCACATCACCGATTCACCGGGAGAAAAAGCTGTTCATGACAAAAGAAGAGGTGATCGCGAAAGCAGTAGAATGTGTTTCCTATGCAGCAAAACACTTTAAGCATGTCGAGTTTTCTTGTGAGGATGCAACCAGAACGGAGCTAGAATTTCTTAAAGAGGTGGCGGAAGAGGTGATCAAGGCAGGCGCCACCGTCCTTAATTTTCCTGATACGGTTGGTTATACAACACCAGAAGAATACTCCCGCCTATTCCAGTACATTCTTGAAAATACGAAAGGCGTAGAAAACGTGATTTTGAGCTGTCATTGCCACGATGATCTAGGGCTAGCGGCAAGCAATAGTATCGCAGCGATCAAAGCGGGTGCCCAACAGGTGGAGGGCTGTGTGAATGGAATCGGCGAGCGTGCTGGAAACGTCGCACTAGAAGAGGTGGCGGCATTGCTGGAAACCCGCAAGGATTATTATCAAAAGGATACAGGCATTGTTCTTAAGGAAATCGCCAAGACAAGCAAATTAATCAGTCGCTTAACAGGAGTCAGTGTCCCTCCGAACAAGGCAGTTGTAGGTAATAATGCCTTCGCTCATTCTTCGGGGATACATCAGGACGGAGTCATCAAGGACAAATCCACCTACGAAATTTTAAGACCTGAAAGTGTCGGTTTTGTTGAAACAAAACTTGTCCTAGGGAAGCTATCCGGTCGTAACGCTTTGAAAAAACGCTACGAGGAGCTCGGTTATTCCATTAGTGCAGAGCAATTGGCTGAAGTATTTACGAAATACAAGGAGCTTGCCGATCGGAAAAAGGAAATTTTCGACGAGGATATCATTGCCCTACTAGAAACAAAATCAGCTCGTGAGAATCATTCCACCTATACCTTTAAGGATTTGAGCCTACAGGTGCTACCAAACAAGGACTATCGAGCATTTGTTCATATTCAAAAGAGCGACGGTTCTATCATCGAGGGAATTGGTGAAGGAAACGGCCCTGTCGATGCCATCTATAAAGGGATTGACCAAGGACTCAACATGGATGTGGAATTAATCGATTATCGCATCAAGTCCATCTCTAAAGGAAAGGACTCCATCGGCGAGGTCTTTGTGAAAATCAAACAGGAGGATTCCATGTACCAAGGGCGGGCAATTAACGTCGACATAATCTTTGCCAGTGCGAGCGCCTATATCGAAGCGATTAACCGCTTAGTGGCCGTATACCCACAATTTGTTGTGGCTGCATCCAAATAAAACAACCAAGCTAAAAAGCCCAAGACCTGCCTTAAAATGGGTCTTGGGCCAAATTCATTTTTGTAAAAGCCGCCGATTACGCATCCAATCCGAAATGCTCCTTCGCAAGCTCTTTAAAGCTTTCTTCACTAATATCTTCCTTTGTCATGCGGCCTTTCCGCCAGCGGGTAAAGGATTTATCCGTTAAGGTCATGCTACCTTCCTCTGTCAGCTTCGTTATGAGCGGGCCCTTATTAAATGAGGAAGCCTCGCTTTCTATAATGATTGTCTGCATTTCCTCGAGCTTTGCAAGCTCAGTCACAGTCTCTTTCGAATCAAATACATACCCGACGGTCCAATCATCGTCCTTATCCTTTCGTTTCATCTCAAAAAGATAATCCCCGAATGAATTTTCCGTTTTAGTCACACGGAATTCACCTGTCATTGACTGCACAGTCTCGCCGCTTAAAGGAACAGGAACCAATGGCAGATTCCCGCCAAATCCGGTATCCACTAAATATTTGCATTCTGCCTCTTCTAATAGAATGGCTGCATGTGTTCTTCCTGTTGAAGACCATTCTTGTGCATTTTGATTGTAGACTACCCCGCGCACGAGCGATACATGAAAGTCATTTTCCCGCAAAAACATATAGAGCAATGGATTTAATTCATAGCACAGGCCGCCTTCATTTTTCTTAAGAATTTTCTCCACTAAGCTTTCATTGGTGAGCGGAAGGCGAGCTCCTCTTATGATACATAGATTTTCAAAAGGGATTGTCAAAGCAACCTTCTTTAATAATTCTGGAAGATCTGCAAAGCGAATTTTCTTCCCTTCTGAATAGCCAATTCTTTTTCGAAACAATTGATCAATTTGCATACTAGCCTCCAAAATTCATAGGGTTAGCTCTTTTGCTAGCTGCAAAAACGGTTGCAATGAGTCAACATTACTGATCGAACCGATATTGACAGCCTTCTCTAAAGGCGTTCCCAGCAAAATTTTCTTGATTGGAACCTCGAGTTTCTTCCCATTTAAGGTCCGTGGTACCTCATCGATCCTATATATTTTATCAGGTACATGCT
>DLCS01000015.1:3118-6657 GCA_002480735.1 Bacillaceae bacterium UBA7792
CCGGAGAACAATTCTTGCGTATCCGCTCCCTCACCTTTTCCTCCAATACACTATCATATCTCTTCCCCTCATCTAACACGATGAAAAGGAGAAGGAGTGAGCTCCCTTTTTCATTGCTTACATCCACGACAAGACTATCCATGATGCCGTCCACCCCTTCAACGGCACTATAAATCTCACTTGTCCCCATGCGAATTCCACCGCGATTTATCGTTGAATCGGAACGACCGTAGATTTGACAGCTTCCCCTTGCCGTGATTTTCACCCAATCCCCATGTCTCCATATACCTGGATACAGATCAAAGTAGCTGCTCTGATAACGAGCACCGTCTTTATCGTTCCAGAAAAAGAGCGGCATGGATGGAAGGGGCTCGGTCAACACAAGTTCTCCCACCTCATCAATGAGAGAATGGCCTTCTTCGTCAAAAGCTTCCACCTTTGCTCCCAATTCCCGACATTGGATTTCTCCAGCATGTACGGGCAAGATCGGAGCACCCCCAACAAATGCCGAGCAAATATCAGTCCCTCCGCTAACGGATGCAAGCCAGAGATCCTTTTTAATATTCTGATAGACCCAGAAGAAGCCCTCAGTTGGAAGGGGGGAACCGGTGGAACCAATCACCTTCAGATGCTCCAGTTGAAGCTGTGAAGGAGTCATCCCTTCATTCATGCAGGAGAGAAGAAAGCTTGCACTTGTTCCAAACACCGTCATCTTCGTCTCCTCGGCAAAGCGCCATAGCACTTCTAGATTCGGATAACCTGGACTTCCGTCATAAAGTAACACAGTTGCTCCAGTTAGAAGCCCACTCACGACAATATTCCACATCATCCAGCCCGTTGTCGTAAACCAGAAAAAGCGGTCCCCTTCCTTCAAATCCATATGTAAGGAACATTGCTTCAAGTGCTCGAGCAAAATTCCACCATGGCCCTGGACAATCGCCTTTGGCAAACCAGTTGTTCCTGAGGAGTAAAGCACCCATAATGGGTGATCAAAGGGAACGCTCGTAAATGGTAAGTCTGCTCCCCTATATGCACTTACAAAATCACTCCAAAGGACTGTATCCACTAATTTCTCCAACATTGGCTGTTCAGATAAATAGGGCAGGAACACGGTCTTTTCTAAACTGGGAATAGCTTCTTGGATGTCACGAACCGTATCCATTCGATCGAAATCCTTTCCACCGTATCGATAACCGTCCACAGCAAGCAAAATTTTCGGTTCAATTTGCTTAAAGCGATCAATCACGGTCGGGCTCCCGAAATCAGGTGAACAGCTAGACCAAACAGCACCAATGCTCGCACACGCCAAAAAGGCGATGCTCGCTTCGGGAATATTCGGAAGATAAGCAACCACACGATCCCCTGCTTGCACACCAAAGTCGGATAACCCCTTGGCAAATGCTGCTACCTCCCTCTCTAATTCCGCCCATGTTACGGTCTGCATGGGACGTAATTCTGATTTCGAAATAATAGCTACCCCAGTTCCTTTCCTGTCTCGAAAAACATGCTTAGCATAATTAAGCCTACCTCCTTCAAACCATTTGGTCCCAGGCATTTTTCGTTCGGACAGCACCCGTAAATACGGGGAATCAGATTGAATATCAAAATACTCCCACAAGGATTCCCAAAACAGTTCTAGCTCCGTAACAGACCATTGCCATAATGTAGGATAATCGTGAAATTCAAGGTTTCGATTCTCCTTCAGCCAGCTCAAATACTTCATCATATTTGATTGTTTCTTAAATTCCTTTGAAGGCTCCCACAACAGCATTCCCTCTTTGACGGACTGATTCATGATCATAACCCCTTTCTTTTTCAAATTTATTTGCTAAATTCAGAAATTTTCGATATATTTAAATTAACCTATATTTCGACAAAATTCTTTATGAGAGGAGAAAGATTATGAGAAAGCAATTCCTAAGTATGCAGACATTAATTCGTAATAACAAACAAGAGATTCTGAACGATAAAAAAGAAATCGCTAGAATTGAACAGATGATCGATGAGAAGCATCGTAAACGTTTACAAAAACAGTAGAAAAAATGGCAACCTAATAAAAGTTGCCATTTTTTTATGGGATTGTGTAAAACTATCCATTCATATAATTGCTTAAGCTTTACTTATCTAATGTTGTACCCGATGTGGTATTCCCTTTAATTTGCTGTGTTCCTGGATATTTGTATTCATTTTCCCAGAAATCAGCCCCCTTAATTCCAACCTTCACAGGATCAAAAACTGGATCTAGCCCCTGTTTCTTTTGAAGCTCGTAATCCTTCAAAATTTTCAGAGTTGGCTTTGTAAGTAAGAGAATGGCAATGATATTTAACCAAGCCATACTTCCTACCCCAATATCACCTAAGGTCCAAGCAAGTCCTGCTGTCTTTATACATCCATAGAATACCATAAAGATAAAGACGACTTTTAATAGATATTCCGTCCAAATACGTCTGCGCTTTTGGTTAATATAAGCAAGATTGGTTTCTGCCATATAATAGTAAGCCATGATGGTCGTAAATGTGAAGAATAATAGGGCAATGGCTACAAATGGTGCACCAAAACCTGGAAGGACCGACTCAACGGCTTCTTGTGTATATCCTGGACCGGGTTCCATTTGACCAAGTGTCGTAACAATGGCATCTCCCTTTTCTGGAGTAACATTGTACATTCCTGTAATGAGGATCATAAATGCTGTAGCTGAACAAACTAGTAATGTATCAATATAAATAGAAAGTGCTTGGACGAGTCCTTGTTTCACCGGATGCGAAACCTCGGCAGCAGCGGCAGCATGTGGACCAGTACCTTGACCAGCTTCGTTTGAGTAAATTCCACGCTTAACTCCCCACATAATAGCTGCACCAAGGATTCCTCCGAATGCTGCTTCCATTCCAAAAGCACTTGAGAAGATTAATGAAATGACTCCAGGAAGCTTATCAATATTCATAAAAACAATAATAATAGCAACTATGACATAACCAACAGCCATTACTGGTACAACGATTTCAGCTGTTTTTGCAATACGTTTAACTCCCCCAAAAATGATGATAGCCAAGATAGTGCAAACGACAAGCCCTGAAATCCATGGCGTAATTCCAAAAGCATTATCAATCGCTGTTGTCATACTGTTGGATTGAACTCCTGGGAGTAATGCACCTGTAGCAATAACGGTTACAAGAGCAAATAAAATAGCGTACCATTTAATCCCCAGTCCTTTTTCAATATAATAGGCCGGGCCCCCACGAAATTGACCATCCTGCTTTGTTATATAGACCTGACCTAATGTTGCCTCAATAAAACCTGAGCTCGCACCAAGAAATGCCATGGCCCACATCCAAAAAACAGCTCCAGGGCCCCCAAATGCAATCGCTGTCGCTACTCCTGCAATGTTACCTGTACCGACCCTACCTGCCAAAGACATTGAAATTGCCTGAAAGGATGAAACCCCTGCGTCAGAAGAATTGCGGTCAAACATTAATTTGTTCATGTCACCAACATGTCTGATTTGTAGAAACCTTGTGGCAATTGAGTAGAATAATCCTACA
>DLCS01000274.1:0-50691 GCA_002480735.1 Bacillaceae bacterium UBA7792
CTTTGTCGTAGTAACGCAAAGTATATACCGTGAGATTTAATTTCTTTGCCACTTCGCTGATCGAATATTCCAACGTCATTTATCTCCTTTTTTATATAGACTTCGAGTTAACTCTATGTATTGGCAAGACTTTATCATGATGAATGCGAAATGTCAAAACGTAACTTATGTGATTTGTGTTGTGTTCTGTTCTGTTCTGTATATAAAATTCTACCTTGACCTAGAGTTAACTCTATGGTCTATTCTAGTTTTGCAAGAGAGGAAACAAGTCAATTCTCTTAAAGAATCAGATTATTGGAGGTTTAAACAAATGATAACAGCGAAAGCACGTGCAGTAGATGGTCCAGACAAACCGTTTCGAGCTGCTGAAATTAAGAGACGTGATTTAGATTTACATGATGTTCTAATTGAAATTAAATATGCAGGAATATGCCATTCTGACATCCATACTGCTCATGGCGAAAGGGGTCCTGTGAACTATCCGCTCGTACCTGGACACGAGATTGCGGGAATTGTCACGGGCGTAGGAGCAGAGGTTACAAAATACAAGGTTGGTGACCGGGTAGGAGTAGGCTGTATGGTTGATTCTTGCGGCGAATGTGAGAACTGCCGTAAAGGAGAAGAACAATACTGTCTCAAAGGAAATATCCAAACCTATGCTGGTGTTGACAAATACGGCGAACCTACTCAGGGAGGATATTCTACTCACATAGTCGTACAGGAAGATTTCGTACTTAGAATTCCTGATAGTATCGAGCTTGACGTTGCAGCACCGTTACTTTGTGCAGGGATTACGACATATTCTCCATTAAACCATTGGGGAGCTGGACCAGGAAAGAAAGTAGCTGTAGTTGGTATGGGCGGTCTTGGTCATATGGCTGTTCAAATTGCACATGCCATGGGTGCTGAGGTAACAGTTCTATCACAAACATTGAAGAAAAAGGATGATGGCTTGCAACTAGGGGCAGACCACTACTATGCAACAAGCGATCCAGAAACTTTCGAGAAACTTGCTGGAACCTTTGACTTAATTATTAATACAGTAAGTGCGAAAATAGACATCGATGCTTACTTTTCCCTACTCACTCTTGATGGAACCCTGGTTAATGTAGGTGCTCCTGGTGAGCCATTATCATTAAATGTGATGTCTCTTATCGGCCATCGTCGCTCATTTGCAGGTTCCATGATTGGAGGCATCCGAGAGACTCAGGAAATGTTGGATTTCTGTGCTAAACATAACATTGTTCCAAAAATTGAAGTCATTTCGGCTGACCAAATTGATGAAGCGTATGAGCGAGTATTAGCCTCCGATGTGAAGTATCGTTTCGTAATTGATATTAGTACCATGTAATTTGTGTATATTTTTAATAGTAATTTTAAGGTGTCCTAGGAGTCCAGCTTTTGGGGCATCTTCTTATATTTGCTGTATTTGAAATATGACAAGGAAAGACTAACAAAAAGGAAGGTGAATTAATAAATGGACATGAAAGAGTTTATAGATTTTTGTAAGAAAGGGAATCCGATTGCAGGTGAGGATAAAGAATTACATGGGCTATTAACCAAATGTAGCTATGAAGCTCAAAGGATAACAATGGAGTTGAACACATCCTATCATTCAAGGGAAGAGATTGTCGAGATTTTTAGTGAACTGACCGGCACCAAAGTTGATTCATCTTTTATGTGTTTTCCACCATTTTATACAGATTTCGGTAAAAATATCACCATTGGAAAAAACGTGTTTTTCAACACAGGCTGTTCTTTTCAAGATAGAGGTGGAATCACGATAGGAGATGGTGCCCTAATTGGTATGAATGTCACGATTGCTACACTTAATCATGGGTTTTCTTTAGAAACTAGAAACACAACACACCCTTCTCCAGTCGTAATTGGCAAAAATGTTTGGATTGGATCAAACGCAACCATACTACCTGGTGTGGCAATTGGCGACAACTCTGTTATTGCAGCGGGAGCAGTTGTTACGAAGGATGTCCCAGAAAATACGGTTGTTGCAGGAGTGCCTGCGAAAGTTATAAAGAACATAAATGAAGGAGTTGATAAAAGTGAAAAAAGTGAAAATAGCTGAGAGAGAAGTTTTTCCTATAGGCTTAGGTACCGCGAATATGGGAGACAAAGCAGACAAATTTGATCAAGAAGTAGAGGCAATAAGAGCTGGCCTTGATCATGGTGTTCAAGTTATTGATACAGCTGAATCTTACGGTGATGGAAATTCTGAAATTTTAGTAGCTCACGCTATTAAACCTTATAAAAGAGAAAATCTATTCCTTGTCTCAAAAGTTCTTCCTAATAACGCTTCGAAAAAACAAATTCCTATAAGTTTAGATAACTCCTTAAAACGATTGAAAACAGATTATTTAGATCTTTATTTACTTCATTGGAAAGGCAGTATTCCGATGGAAGAAACAATAGAAGCAATGGAACAAGCTAAAATGCAAGGAAAAATCAAAGCCTGAGGGGTTTCTAATTTTGATGTGAAGGATATGACAAACTTATTAAAACTTCCCAATGGTCCTCACTGTGCCACGAATCAAGTTCGTTATAATATAGGAGACCGAGGAATTGATTACGATTTAGTTCCCATGATGAAAGAAAATAGCATGGCGTTAATGGCGTATGCTCCTATAGCGAGAGGAGATCGGTTAGGTGCTGATTTAACGAAACAAAAAGTTTTACTGGATATTTCGAAAAAGTATAACGCAGATGTTTTTCAAATATTATTAGCATGATGTATCCGTAATGGGCAGACCATTGCTATTCCACAGTCTAGTAATTTGGAACACGTGATAAACAACGTAAAAGCTGCGAATATTCAGCTGACAGAAGAAGATCTAGTAAAAATAGATTCTGTCTATCCAGAACCAAGTGTGAACGAGCCGCTGGCTTTGTGGTAGACAAAAGATCTTTTTAAGTTATAATGATCAAAGCCTAGAAGCTACCGATAACCCCAAAGCTAATCCCCATTATAGAACGTAAAGAGTCCCATTTCTCAATATTAATATTGGGAAATCGGACTTTTTAATATTGTAATTTTCTTAACGTAGTAAATCTACTCCTAACACTACCCCTATTGCAAGTATCTGGGGTGTGAACCAAATAACTTTTCTGCAATCAATTTATCATCTTTATCAAAGCCCTTACTTTTAAAAAAATTTGGATTCTCTCGACTTTTTTCAATGGTTTTTCAGTCTAATATTTAAAGAGAGAATAGAAGGTGATTAAAATCTTTCCTTTTCCCAAAAGAAAAAAGCCAAATAAAGATATCTTTACAGATCTATTTAAGGACTACCAGGATGATTTATATCGAATGGCGTTTACCTATACAAAGAATAAAGACGATGCCATGGATGTTGTTCAAGAAACTGCGTATCGTGCATATCAGAAATTTGATTCTGTTAGGGAAATTAAATATATCAAGACTTGGTTAATAAAAATCACTATAAACTGTGCCATTGATTTATTAAGAAAGAAACAGAGGATTTTCCCTGTAGAACTGACTGATAAGGATAAATTGGCTGCTACAGAAAACGATGATATTCCGCTAACACTTTCGTTAATCGAATTATTAGAGGTCTTAAATGTACAGGAGAGAACTATTATATTCTTAAAATACTACCAAGGATGTACCTTTAATGAAATTGCAGAAATTCTTAATTTGCCTGCAAGTACCGTTAAATCTAACCATTATAGAGCTTTAGAAAAGCTCCGTAATTCTGTAAGGAGGGAAGATTTATATGGACAATAAAATAAAGAGCGAGTTTGAGAAAATTAAAATTCCTTCAGAATTAGACATGAAAATACAAACTGGCATTATGCGATTTGAAGTTGAAAGAAATAGTCTCAAAAAAAGGTGGCCAAGGAAAAGTATCCTTGTAGCCTGTTCAGCCGTCTTAATCATTGGATTATTATTCGGTTCAGCTTTTTTATCCCCAACTATGGCTAATATTGTAACTAAAATACCGTATTTAGGTGATATTTTTGAATCAAAACAGATAATAAATACTATTTCAGAAGAATTAGATGAAAAAGGTTATCAGACTACAGACATATCAATTCAATTTAAATCAAATCCTAGTATCAATGTTACACTCCAAGGTGATAAACAGTATTTTACCAGTGTTAAGAAAGATGTGAGGGAGCTAATTGAAGAGATCCTCCAATTTAGGGGTTATGATAGCTATAAGATAAATCTTTCACACGAAAGAAATATATCAGAAGATAATGCTAGTAGCAGTTCAACCGAACAAACAAAAATGTTTCAAGAAATATATAGGAAGGCCCAAGAAAGAAACCTTGAGTTAATCGGAATAGGAATCAGACCAGATAACAAGAAATTCATCGTTAATATTCCGAGTTCGAGTAACTCTAAAACAGATTTGGAGGAACTTATCCTCAGTGTTGCAGAAGCATATGGTTGGAACGAATACTTAGTAGAATTTGAAATAGTGGATATGGCAAAGCAGAAGCAAGCACATAAATGGAATGAAATTATTAGTGCTATTTCGGAAGGACTAATCGGAAATAGTGAATTTCATGTAAAAGAAGTAGGATACTCGAACAATAAACAACCTTTTACGATTTACATTTATACAACCCTTAACTCATTAGAATCTCAAGAAAAAGATCAGATAATTGAGATTGAAAATATGATAGCTGAATTAATCAATTCAGATAAGGCTCAAGAACTGATCAAAGGGGAAGAATATCAAGTCATCATTAAAAACAAAGATAACAAACAAATCAATTAAACAGGTCGCAACAAATTGTAATCTAATAATGCCACTCTATAATACCTAGAAATTGGTATGGGGTTTCACCCTAATCATTCCAAAAAGCATGTCAAAGATGAGGGGAGCAGTAGATTTTAACTGCTCCCCTTCAATATTAACTTTATAAGTTTAGTTCATTTATAAATCGAATTTTACACTTTCTTCTTTATTCAATATCCTTTTACTCCCTTGTGTAGTAAGGGTTCACAGCGGGTTAATTTGTATCCAAAACTCTTCTATAAGCTCTAAATTTAGATAAGTAATAATCAGAGAAAAATCACATAATAGAGTCATCTTGTTACTTAGACCATTTTTAGTAACAGCGGAAAGAAGTAAGGTTGGTGTTTCTATAATGAAATCTAGAATAGATAAAGAAAGGGAAATAAGAAGAGAACAGAGAGACAGATTTGTTTTTTGGCTATTAAGAATTGGATGGATTGGTATCAATATCATAGTAATCAAATATTGGCGGCACCTTGGCTGGTGGTTCTATATTCTTTGTCTTGCCATTTTGATATTGGGGCTTATTCCTATTGAAAAAAGATTAATACCATTAGAGGCAGAACGGCAAGACCGTAAGATTCGAAGGCAGTATCCTGTTATCAAAAAAAGGGAATTGGCTCACCTTCACCAATTTCCTTCGTGCTTTGAAAAATCATATTGATTAGAGTTTCACTCGCTATTCGGTTGAATAGTGAACTTATATTTTATCCATTAAATGGGCAATTTTGTCCATAAAGTCCTTATAATCAATGGCTTTCGTCAATTCCTTTACATTTTCCCACTCAGATAATATGTTAATAAAGCTCTCAAACACTTGGCTGAATAGCTGCCGTTGTGTTTGATTAATAGCAATCATTGTGATAATTTGGACCTGCTCTTCTCCCCATTTTACAGGTTTGTCATTAATAATAATGCATATTCCTGTTCTATTTGCATCCATTTTCATGGAATGGGGGACAGCTACATTATTGTTAAAAGCAGTTGATGACATTTTTTCTCGTTCTAAAACAGATCCACAATAATCCTTTTTAACATATTTCTTTTCATAAAGTTTTTCGGACATGTATTTTATATATTCCTCGGCATTATCTAAATAAATGTTTTTCATAAATAATTCTTCGTTGAAAAACATCTCAAGGTAATTTTTTACTTTTAAGATATTTTTTCGTTCACTTAGTTTTACAAGAAGATTTTGAATATGTTCGTAATCCTCTTTGGTTATATAGGGATGAACGAAAACAGTCGGAATTTGTAATGATTTAACCGGAAGTGTCGTAATGATAAATTCGATTTTATCGGTATTCAGTAAATCATCTATTTCCGGGGTTACTTGAATAATTTCGATTGAATCCTTGAATTTTGCTTCAATTTTTTGAACTAAATTTATTTGCATATCATAATAATTAGGGCAAACAACAGCACATAAAATTTTTGTTTCCAACTCTTTTTTTCGTTCAAAAAATGCCCCAATATGAAAAGCAATATATGCGATTTCATCTTCCTTAATTACGATGCTTTCCATTTTTTGCAGCTCATTGGAGATAAAAACTGAAATTTCGTATATTAATGGGTATGTGTCCTTCAATCTATAGGTTAAAGGATTTCTAGACCATTGTTTATTTTTTGCTCTAAATACTAGATTCCGAATATGCAATGTAAACTTAACAATAAATTCGTTATCAGAAAGGTCAATGAAATAAGATTCATGCACTTTTTCCAAGAGTTTCTGAGTGAGTTCAATATAATGTTTATCCACAAAACCTGTTAAAGAATCAGGTGTCAATGTTTGATAATTTAAAAGTGTCGTCTTACTCGAAAGCAAAAGTACTAAATAATATCTTTCAGCTTCGTTAAATGTGATTCCATATTTATTTTCAATCATATCAGCAATGTCTTTTGCAGCAGTAATTTCTGAATTACCTTTTAACATTTTTGTCTGCAAATTTTGCTTAATTGATTTATTATTTTTAATGCGATCCATAGTAATGACTAAATGTAAAATAATACTGTTGATTGAATATTCATTAATAAGCAGGTTGTTTTTTTCTAAAATACTTATGACATTTTCCTTTAATTGAGTGATATTGTAATCTTTAAATAGTTTCTGCACTTTAATCGTGCTTAAAAAATGTGGTGAAGCCTCCTGTGAAATGATATGGCTCATTAGTTTCCGCTTTGCCGTTTCTTCCCCTACCAAGATGAGCATGTCATTTCTCCGTTTCACTTTTAAATGAAATGGGGCAATTTGACCATTGGCAATAACAATATCATTTTCTATCGTGGATGTACTGACAAATATCTTTTCACTTAAATCAAAAATATCTAATCCTTCAGTGTTTATGATTAATTCCTTTAAAATCATATTTATTCGTTTCGAAGGTGTGTCTTGAGTTTGAGAAGAGGATGCACCTTCTTGACTTTCGGTCGTCATCAATTTATATCCATTTTGAGAAGCAGATATAATTGGTTTATCTTGATTGATAGCACTTACATAATTACGGATCGTTCTGGTTGAAACCTTAAAATGATTTGCCAGAGCACTTGCTGTAACCCAATCATTTTGAGCCTCTAGATAATTGAGAAAAGCTCTTAATTTTTGATTTCCCATCATCACTCACCCCGCCTTATCTCAACTAATATGATTAGTATAGTACAGGCAAAAAATAATAAGTCATTTAAAATTTTCCTAAGGGTAGGAAAATTTTTTGTTTAATAAGTCGTTAATTATAAAAACCCTTGTTACACCTTGAAAGCGTATTCAACTTTCCTGGGGTTAGGAAAGTTTCCGGTTGGTACCGCTTTCCTAACCGTGACATACTGAACGTGTAAACAAAAGGAGGAGAAATATCATGACAAAAAAAGTTTTATTAGTTTGTGGAGCAGGAGCATCATCTGGTTTTATGGCGGCAGCGGCTCGAAAGGCTGTCAAAAAATTAGGTGCAGATATAGAATTTAAGGCAAAAAGTGAGTCGGAACTTGGCGAACATTTAAATAGCATTGATTTACTGTTGGTTGCACCACATTTGAAATACATGATTGACGATGTAAAAGGCCCATGTGAAGCAGCGGGCGTTAAATATGGCATCATTCCACAAAGAGTGTATGGCTCATTAGACGGTCAAGGCTTAGTTAAGGTTGCTACAGAAATTTTAGAAGGCGGTGAACAATAATGGAACAAGTAAGTAAAGAAGAACTTGCACTGATTTCCATGAATGTAATCCTTCATGCCGGCAATGCACGCGATTTTGTTTATCAAGCTGTGGACAAAGCTTCAAATGGAGATTTTGATCAGGCGGATGAATTAATGAATCAAGCAAATGAAGAAATCATCACAGCTCATAAAGCTCAAACAGAGACGCTACAAAAAGAGGCTGAAGGATTTGATTTCCCGTTTTCACCATTATTTGGCCATGCTCAAGATACATTAATGACTGTTAAAGCAGAAATGAACGTAATGCGGGAGATTATCAAATTATACAAAAGACTATAAGGGGTGAAAAAGATGGACAAATTGATGTCTTGGATGACAGATAGTTTTGCTCCGAAGGTAAATAAGATGGCGAAAAATCCATGGGTTGCATCAGTCCAAAGTGCAATCTTGACGGCAATGCCGATGGTTTTCATCGGTTCGTTTGCTACAATCCTGTCTATTGTTAAGGATTATTGGAAGGGCTTTCCTGACTTTTCATTGCTCAGTACATTCTCATTCGGGCTATTTTCGTTATTCTTGGCCTATTTAATACCGGAAGCAGTAATGAACAATAAAGGTCATAAGGAAGTTTCCAAACAAGCCGGTCTTGCCGGGCTGGCATTTTTTCTAATATTGGTATACCCAACCTTAACGGCAGAAGGTCAAATCGTATTTGATCTGAATTCATTCGGTACCGGTGGTATGATTGCTGCATTGCTTGCTGGGTTGTTTGTTGGCATTATCATGAATCTTTTCTCCAAATGGAAATTCATTGATGAAGATTCCGCCATCCCAGACTTTGTAGCTGTTTGGTTTAACACGTTAATTCCAATTATCGTAATACTACTAATTGGTTGGATTTTCACATTCGAATTACAAATCAATTTATATAATGTAGTTAATTCAATCTTTTCTCCGTTAATTAATCTTGGACAAGGTTTCTGGGGATTTGTCTTGATTAACTTCCTAGGTTTCGCATTCTTGTATACCTTTGGTATTTCAAGTTGGGTCTTATACCCAGTTATAAGTGCGATTGCTTTACCGGCTATTGCCCAAAACCAGGCAAACTTTGAGGCAGGTAAAGAAGTAACCAGTATCTTTACGAACGAGGCAGTGAATTTATTCCTAATCGGTGGTGGCGGTGCTACGTTATCATTATGTATCATGTTGGCATTTATGGCTAAATCACAAAGATTAAAAATGATAGGGAAAGCATCACTTGTTCCTTCCATATTTAATATTAACGAACCAATTGTATTTGGTGCGCCAATTGCCTTTAACCCGATATTGATGATCCCTATGTGGATTAATGGTTTAGTAGGGCCGATTTTAACATGGGTTGTCATGAAAATCGGTTTCGTACCCATTCCACACCAACCATTTCAACTTTGGTATTTACCAGCACCAATCCAAAGCTGGATTATTACTGAATCCTTCCGGGGATTGATTTTATTCGTTGTATTATTTGCTATTTCTTGGTTAATATATTATCCATTTTTCAAAGTTTACGATAAACAAGCGGTTATTCAGGATGCAGAACTAGCGGAAGAGGAGTGACACGAATGAGACAGAATAAATACGCAGCTTTTCCAAAAGATTTCTTGTGGGGCGGCGCAATTGCTGCAAGTCAGGCTGATGGTGCTTATAATGAAGATGGGAAACTACCTAATTCATCCGATGTTCAACCATATCTAAAAGGAATGTCAAATGAAGAAATTCAAAGGCTGGAGCAGCAAGGCATGACGTTGGAAGAAGTCAAAAGGAATCTTACTGATACAACCCACTACTATCCGAAACGCCATGGGATTGACTTCTATCATACTTTTGAAAGCGATTTAGAATTATTAGCTGAGATGGGCTTCAAAACTTTTAGAACTTCCATTGATTGGTCAAGGGTATTCCCTAATGGGGATGAAATGGAACCGAACGAAGCAGCTCTAAAGCATTATGACAAGATGATTGATAAGATGAAGTCGCTTGGAATTGAACCGATTATTACCATGCTGCATTATGAAACACCTATTAACATCACCTTGGAATATGGCGGCTGGAAAAATAAAGAAGTCATTGATATGTTTGAACGTTATGGTAAGGTGTTGTTAGATCGATTCGGGAATCGAGTGAAGTATTGGATTGTGATAAACCAAATTAACATGATACAGATTGAACCATTCTTGTCCTTAGGTTTTTGTAAAGATCAATATGAAAATATTGAAGAAGCAGAATATCAAGCCGTACACAATCAAATGGTAGCTTGTGCTAAAATTCAAAAGTACGCCAAAACATTAAATTATGACCTAGAAATTGGTACAATGGTTGCTGACATGACAGTATATCCATATTCATGCAAGCCAGATGACGTTGTGTTAGCGATGCAGCATAATCGTATGCAATATTTCTTTACAGATGTTCAATTTCGTGGCGAGTATCCAAAATATGCTCTAAACTACTTCAAGGGAAACAATATTACTCTTGAAATTACTGAGGAAGAATTGAAGCTTTTGAGAGAAAATACGATGGATTACCTAGCAATCTCCTATTATTTCTCACAAATGGTAGATGCAACAAAGAATGTAAATAAAGCTGATTCAACTTCGGTAAACCCTAATCTAGAGGCTAACCCATGGGGCTGGAATGTGGACCCGCAAGGGTTATATAATACTCTTTCCCAATATTGGGATCGTTATCAAAAACCGATTATTATCGCAGAAAATGGGTTTGGAATGTATGACGAACTGGAAGACGGCCAGATTCATGATGATTACCGCATTTCCTACTTAAGTGATCATATCGAACAGGTGGGACGTGCAATCCAAGACGGTGCTGATGTCATTGCCTATTGTGCTTGGGGACCCATTGACATTGTTAGCTGTTCTTCCCAACAAATGTCAAAACGGTATGGTTTCATATATGTTGATTTAGACGATGAAGGTAAAGGATCAGGGAAGCGAATGAAGAAAGATAGTTTTTATTGGTATAAGAAGGTTATTCAATCCAATGGTAAAGAGTTGTAAACAAGAAAACATAGTTTAATTTACCACTGAATTTTTAGGCGGCTTTTCTTATTCATTTAAGAAAGGCCGTTCACTTTTTGATGGGATTCTTACTTGCCTTTTTTAGTAATGTAGAACAATGTTATATATGAGAACTGTGGTTGAAACAATATTCACATGCCATTTCGGAGGTTTTTAAATGAACTTTAGAGTGTATATCTTGGCAATGACTGCTTTTGTTGTTGGGCTGGTCGAATTAATTATTGGTGGGATATTGCCATTAATTGTTGAAGACTTACAAATCTCTGTTAGTGCTGCTGGTCAGCTTATTACAGTCTTTGCTATTATGTTGGCTATTTCCGGTCCTACTTTGATCGCACTTACCGCCAAAGTGGCTCGTAAAAAGCTGTATCTTTGGTCGCTATTTGCCTTTTTTATCGGGAACATCTTAGTTTTTATAAGTGTAAACTATGAAATGTTAATGTTATCTCGGAGCTTTACCGCGCTGAGTGCTGCCTTAATTATTGTTTTGTCGCTTACCATTGCACCCAAAGTTGTCGAAAAACAGTACCAATCCAGAGCGATAGGCATCATCTATATGGGAATGAGCGGTTCTTTAGTTTTAGGGGTTCCTTTGGGAGTGTTGATTGGCAATGCTTTAGGATGGCGTATTCTTTTTCTATTCATTGCGTGTTTATCGTTAATTTCTATGGTTATCGTTTATCGTTTTCTAGACGAGCTTCCCCCTGAAAATATGATTCCTCTAGGTCAACAACTTGCATCCTTAAAAAGCCAAAAGATTGTCAGTGCTCATCTAGTGACTGTACTGATGTTGGCGGGGCATTACATCCTCTATGCATACTTTACTCCGTTTTTGCAAACGATGTTAAATCTGAATCCATTTTGGATAAGCTGCGCATATTTTCTTTTTGGAGTATCTGCTGTAGTTGGTGGGGGAGTAGGTGGATGGTTTACCGATCGATGGGGAGTGAAGAAGAGCATTTTAATCCTCATGGCAACATTTTCCCTAATACTATTTCTTCTGCCGTTGACAACCCATTTTCGCTTTGTTTTCCCAGTAGCCTTGATTATTTGGGGGATGTTAAGTTGGGCTATTTCCCCTGCTCAACAAAGTTATTTGATTCAAACGGCTCCAGAATCGGCTGCGATTCAACAGAGTTTCAATACGTCGGCCTTGCAAATCGGCATTGCATTAGGCTCAGCTATTGGAGGGATTGTAATTGGAAATCATTCGGTTTCATATAATGCATTGGTAGGAGGCATATTTGTCTTAGTTGCTTTTTTATGTGCTTTATTTTCAATCACAAGACCTTCGATAGCAGAGACTCCATTAACAAAATAATGATAGAAAAGTTGATCAAAATGGTTCAAGTAATTTCTTAATTGACCGATAAATCAATAATGTTTATCATTGAGAGGATACTATTTGTTTTTTAGCGTTTGAGAGGAGACATAAGACAGTGGATAAGTTGTGGAATCACTCTTCAAAATAATATTTTGAGGAGGAAAATAAGTGAAAATAGATTTTAATCATAGTAAAAATATAAATATAGAACAGTTGGAAAAGTTATATAATGATGTACATTGGTATGCCTATACAAAAGATTTGATCGTTTTACAACAAGCCATATCACAGTCATTAGATGTTATATCCGCTTGGGACGGAGAAGAATTAGTTGGTCTCATTCGTGTTGTCGGTGATGGATTAACAATCATGTATATTCAAGATATCCTTGTATTAAATGCTTATCAGAACCAAGGGATTGCTACCCAACTGATGCAGAAAATTCTAGATAATTATAGCCATGTTCGTCAAAAAGTTCTATTGACCGAAGAAGCACCGGATGTGAGGCATTTTTATGAAAAAAATGGCTTTCAATCTTGCGACAAGGGTTCTTTAGTGGCATTTGCTAAGTTAAGCTAGAGGGTTTGTTCAAAGAATCTACTTGAAACAATTAAGTGTATTGGTATATCTGAAGACCGTTCTTGAACGGAACCCAAGAAGTTAGACAAGGGATTCAGGGAGCTACTTGAGCATGAATTCGGTATTGAACCGGACTCATGCTTTTTATTTTTGTCTCCAAATATCTTTTTGATGAAATTTACCTTTATTGTCCTTAGTAAATAACACCATCAAGTAATTCAGAACAGTATAAATAATTTTTTTGAGAGGAATTTTAAAAAGAATAATATCAATTAGGATGATACCCAATGAAGAAAAAGTTATTAAACTTACTCACTGGTTTATGAATGGTTAAAATCCCAGCGAAAGAAATATTAGAAGGAAATTTAAAAACGAATTTGCAGTTAGTTCAATTTAAGGAATATTAGAGAGGTGTCGATAATTATGAATCCAAGAATCACAGTGATTACATTAGGTGTAGATAATTTGGAGAAAGCATTAGAATTCTACCGTGATGGTTTGGGACTACCAACAGAAGGTATTGTTGGTAAAGAATTTGAGCATGGGGAGGTTGCCTTTTTTGATCTGCAAGCAGGTTTGAAACTTGCTATTTGGAAACGAGAAGATATTGCATACGAGGCAAAGGTTACACAGAGCCCAGCAAGTCCTACGGAATTTACAATTGGTCACAATGTAAATAGCAAAGAAGAAGTAGATAAGGTATTAGAACAGGCTGAAAAAGCAGGTGCGACAATAACGGACCCAGCACATCGCACTTTTTGGGGTGGATATTCTGGTCACTTCCAGGATCCCGATGGCCATTTGTGGGAAGTAGTCTGGAACCCAGCATGGGAGATTGAGGGCTAGATTATATGTAAAATAAAAAGCTAAATCGATTATGGAATTTAGGAGAAAGGGTATGTTATTCTTAAGGGATGTGTTGGTAGACAAAAGCACTTCCCAAACGAGGAGGTGAAAGAAATGGTTGAGAAAAAGCGTAATCAAGACGATCTTGATACAGGGGAGGCACTAGGAACAGGTGCTGGTGCAGTTGCTGGCGGTGCAGTGGGTTCAGTATTAGGTCCCATTGGCACTGTTGCGGGAGCCATTGCTGGAGGTGCAATGGGCAACAAAGCAGGTGAAGGTGCCGATGAAGCAGTGGACAGTGCCTCTAATCGGAAGGAAAAGGAGAAGCCTTTTACTTAATTTTAATACAACTTGAATTAGACTCCCATCATGGGAGTCTTTTATGTATATAAATCTCTTTTGATTAGTGTCCAGTTTGTTTTTTTAAATATAGCTTTAAAGGTAAACAAAATTGAAAGGGGTCATTCTTTCATATCCTCTTCTGGTTGGTCAGGCTTTTCCCACCCATATTGCTGGTTAATTTCCTTCGCCAATTCGTCTAAAAAGTCGTCAGATAATAGCGGGTCATTTTCTTTCAACAAGTCCAATCCTCCTTATGAATATCATCCAATCGTAAAGAATCCATTACCGATAGTCCCCTTTTTTAAGGCGTAATTTTTATACAAAATTATTATTTACTTTTTCCAATCACAGGCGTATTATTACATCAGTTTCAAATTTCTAAATCGCTGAAACCGATAGGTGCGGGGGAACCATTTTCGTGGATTTCTTAGTAAATCCAAGGGGTGAATCCTTTTTAGGTAGGGCTACTCAATGGTCCGAATCCGACAGCTAACCTCGTAAGCGTTAGATGAGAAGGAAGGTGGAACTTGTGGGACAAAAAATATAATGTCTACAAGTCTATTTCGTGATGGCTTGTGGGCATTTTTTATTTGTTCAAAAAATTCGCTTTGAGATTATTCTTTAATTTCAGGGCAAAATACTTTTATAAAACTTGCGGTGGTGTGAGACATGATGTATCCAGTAAAAAGACTGTTAATCGGTCGACCATTAAAGTCAACAGAACTTGGGGAACAAAAGCTTAGTAAGACAAAAGCATTAGCAATTCTTTCTTCAGATGCATTATCTTCTGTTGCTTACGGCCCAGAACAAATCTTAATAGTCTTAATAACAATAAGTGCCGCAGCCTTTTGGTACTCAATTCCTATCGCTATAGGAGTATTGGTACTATTAACAGCATTAATTTTATCGTATCGACAAATTATTTTTGCCTATCCTCATGGTGGCGGCGCTTATGTGGTGTCAAAAAATAACTTAGGGGTTAATTCAGGGCTTATTGCTGGTGGCTCATTGTTAGTTGACTATATTTTAACAGTGGCAGTAAGTGTATCGGCGGGTACAGATGCGATCACTTCAGCATTTCCTGCACTCCATACACATAATGTACTAATCGCGATAATATTTGTTATCCTTCTAACGATTTTAAATTTAAGAGGAGTAACGGAATCTGCTTCTATTTTAGCATATCCCGTTTATTTATTTGTTTTGACACTGCTAATTTTAATTGGAGTGGGGCTATTTAACATTGCAACTGGTGCGGTTCCATCGAATCTGCATACTCCGATCGGGACTCCAGTGGCAGGAATTAGTCTGTTCTTGCTTTTAAAAGCATTTGCATCAGGGAGTTCCGCATTAACAGGGGTCGAGGCAATTTCTAATGCGATTCCAAACTTTAAGGACCCAGCTCCAAAAAATGCAGCTAAAACTCTTACATTTATGGGAGGGCTGTTAGCATTATTATTTTCAGGGATTATATTTTTATCGTACTACTATGGAATTGCGCCAAGTGCGAAAGTTACCGTTGTTTCCCAAATTGCTGAAGAAACATTTGGACGAAATTTCATGTATTTCATCATTCAAGGCACAACGGCCTTAATCTTAATATTGGCTGCTAACACTGGGTATACAGCGTTTCCGTTGCTGGCGGTTAATTTAGCGAAAGATAAGTTTATTCCAAGGATGTTTACAATACGTGGGGACAGACTGGGGTATTCCAATGGCATTATCTTTCTCGCGATTAGCTCCATCCTACTAATCATTGTGTTTGAAGGGAAAACCGAGCATCTCATTCCGCTATACGCAGTTGGTGTATTCATCCCATTCACTTTGTCCCAAACGGGAATGGTTGTAAAATGGGTGCGCGAAAAGCCTAAGGATTGGGTTAGAAAGCTATCTATTAATGCCCTTGGAGCTCTAATTTGCTTTATCGTCACCTGGATGTTTTTTATTACAAAATTTACGCAAGTATGGCCGGTCTTGGTATTCATCCCTGCAATAATGTTCATCTTTCACCGAATTAAGAATCATTATGAAGCCGTTGGGAGCCAGTTAAGAATTACTGAAGATCATCCAGCAGTAGCAATTGAAGGGAATGTCATTATTGTTCCAGTCGCTGGCATCACACGGGTGGTTGAAAACTCTTTGAATTACGCAAAATCACTTTCAGCGAATCAAATTATTGCTGTTTATGTCGCATTTGAAAGAGAAGATGAGAAAAAGTTCGAGGAAAAGTGGAATAAATGGCAACCTGATGTTAGGCTTGTGACTTTACACTCGCAGTATCGAAGTATCATCCAGCCACTCACAAAATTTGTGGATATTATCCAACATAAAGCAAGTGAAGCGAACTATGGAGTAACAGTGATCATCCCTCAATTTCTACCGAAGAAGGGGTGGCAACATATTCTTCACAACCAATCCAGTATACTCATTCGTGCTTTCTTGCTATTCCGAAGAGATGTCATCATTACAACGGTGCCTTACCATTTGAAAAAATAATGGGTCACCTTACTGAAAAAGCTGAACCTATAACAAAAGGGATGCCCTTAGCATCCCTTCCCCTTTAAATAGTCTTTGTTTGTTTTAGAAAAATGGAATTTAGACTGCATATTTGTCTTTTTTCCTTCGTGTTATGAGTTATCTCTTGAGCTGGATGATAACAATATTGAGAAAGATAAGGTTGGAGTTGCCCCTCGTATAGTAATCTAAAATCTTCACAATCTCCCAAATCATTAGGTTTGATTACACTGGGGTGTTTGCCTTTTATATCGATTCCGCCGTTACTTAAAATGGTTGCGACAAATTCAGAGCAAAAGAAGGCTCTTTTTCTTGGTATTTTCTTATTTAGCAGGACACCGAAAAGTCCAATAAAGTTATACTTATAGGAATGCTTGTGCCTTTCAAACTGTTCGACCACCATTTTCATCTGTCTATATTCAATCTCTGAAACAGAACAACTGTATATCGCACAAGTTGCCCTTTGAAATAACTTTCCATTCATGTCTTCCTTAACAAAGCCACCGATAAAGGGATTATTTGCTCGTTTTCTTCCAAAGCTATATGTTGTGTCCAATTCCTTTGTAAAGGAAATAGAAGCATGATTTAATGGCTGTTTTGTAAACTTCTTTATTAATTTTGTAAATAATGTCCCGGTATCAGTAAGAATGATATATACTTCCACCTTTGTTCCCCCGTCCGATTATAAGTTTAATGATTAAGACCTCATTTCCATTCTCAATCTATAATCCTATATTTCCGCTAACCTTTGAACAATCGTGAGTTTTAGTTTCATCTAAGACCGGGGATGTATTTCTTAATTGGACAAGATTCTAACGGAAAGGAGAGGGGCTGAGTATTTTACATAAGATTTTAGTTACGATAAGAGCAGTGGATTATTTTTTCTCCACTGCTCTTATGTTTCGTTATCCAAAACCTTTTTGCTAACAAATATCATTATTCTTCTGTAGGATTGTTAGGTCCGTCAAGTTCTAATTGAAAAAAAGCTAGGTCTAGCCATCTATTGAATTTGTAACCCGCCTTTTTGATTGTGCCCGAATGAACAAAGCCTAAGCTTTTATGCAGGGCAATACTTTTGTCATTGGCTTCATCAATTCCAGCAATAAAGGTTTTATATTCTTTTTCCTTAGCAATAGAGATTAATTCTTTTATTAAAGCAGTCCCAATTCCTTTTTTTCGGTACTCCCTATTGACATAAACAGAATGTTCAATGGAATATTTATAAGCCGGCCATGCTCTAAAAGGACCAAATGTCGCAAAGCCCGCCACTCTATTATCTCGTTCAAATACTAAAATGGGATACCCTTCATCCCTCTTTTGTTCAAACCAAGCTTGTCTGTCTTCAAGGGTTTGGGGTTTGTATGAATAAACAGCAGTCGTGTTAATAATCGCATCATTATAGATATTTAAAATTTCCTCTAAATCTTCTGGGGTGGCTTCCCTAATCATGTTTTTCTTCCTCTCATCAAAAACTGTCTTCCCCTTTTATTTTAGAACTCTTCATAGAAAACGTAAAATTAAAGTCTTCTTCGCTTATCTCATTCTTGTCATTTAATAAAAGGGGGCTCGTATCTTTTTAGTGGTATTTCGATAAAAAACATTGCTTTTCCTTCTTCAACTTATTCTGCTCTAACCCTTTTTAACCTCATGAACATTAGTTTTGATTTTTGAAGAGTGGGAAAACTTTGACAAATGGTGAGCAGCACGATTATAATCCAACTATTCAACAGAACGCTTGCTAATTCCAGATTTGCAAAGCCCAAAAGCTTAACTGTCAATTTTTTTGGTATGGATGGGTTTTCGCTTTCAGAGCTTAAAAACCGGATGGAAGAAGGTATTTAATATGTCTAGTGTTGATTTGGCCCAAAGCTATATAGACAATCCAGAGAAACAGAAAAAACTATATAAACGCACATTAATCATTGTCGTAATTTCTCAAATGTTCGGTGGGGCAGGATTAGCTGCTGGAATAACAGTCGGAGCCTTGCTTGCAGAACAAATGCTTGGGACCAACGCATTCGTGGGTCTTCCAGCTACCTTATTTACATTAGGATCGGCGGGGGCAGCGTTCGCTGTAGGAAGACTGTCTAACCGTTTTGGAAGACGCATGGGTCTTTCGGTAGGCTTTATGACAGGCGGACTTGGAGCAATAGGTGTTGTGTTGGCAGCTATCTTCAATAGTGTGTTTTTATTATTTCCTTCCTTACTCATATACGGTGCAGGTACTGCAACAAACTTGCAAGCCCGCTATGCTGGTACGGACTTAGCAAATAATAAACAACGAGCCACAGCTATTAGTATCGCAATGGTATCAACAACGTTTGGGGCGGTTGCAGGTCCCAACTTAGTGAATGTGATGGGGGATCTTGCTCTTTCCATTGGAGTTCCATCGCTTGCAGGTCCATTTATTTTATCAGCGGTTGCATACATCTTAGCGGGGCTTATCCTTTTTATACTACTTCGTCCGGATCCGTTGGTTATAGCAAGAACAATAACAGTTTCTAACCAAGAAAAGAATGTCAGTGGACCTTCAGCACATACGGATCAAGTGGAAAATAAAACAGGTATTATCGTTGGTGCTACAATTATGGTACTTACTCAAATCGTAATGGTTGCCATTATGACTATGACACCAGTACATATGAGCCATCATGGACATGGGATGGGTGCAATCGGTCTTGTTATTGGATTTCATATAGGGGCGATGTATCTCCCTTCATTGGTTACTGGAGTTCTAGTTGATAGGTTTGGTAGAACGGCTATGGCAATGGCTTCCGGAGCTACGTTGCTTCTAGCGGGCATTATTGCAGCAATCGCACCAGGCGATTCAATCATTCTCTTAGTCATTGCTCTTTCTTTACTTGGATTAGGATGGAATTTTGGTTTAATTAGTGGGACTGCTCTAATCGTGGATTCCACAAAAATCTCAACACGTGCTAAAACTCAAGGCACGGTGGATATATTAATTGCGTTATCGGGGGCTTCTGGGGGAGCTTTATCAGGAATGGTTGTGGCTGGATCCAGTTTTGAAACATTATCACTTGCTGGAGGAATTTTATCCTTAATCCTCATTCCGGTTGTAACCTGGTCTCGTAAGGGTAATAATCAACAATCCTCAAAGGGGAGATTTGGGGAAAAATCATGATTTTGACACAGTCCTTTTATCCTTAAGGAAAAATTTATGATACGCTTTAATTAGAAAACATAATAGAAGGCTGGAGATTTAGGAGAAAGCCATAAAAACAAATGGGAATGATTTTGTGATTCCTGTGAGTTTTTATGGCTTTTTTGTATAGTTTCAAGCCGTTTAAATTATTATAGGAAGAAACGAAGTAAGTTATATCTGGACAAGGATAAACATATTAAAGAAATAAACCGAAAACTTCAAAGTATGAAGAACGATATTCTTATCGCTTTTATTGCCAAGAAAAAATGGAATCTTCAGTAAGGAATAAGGTGAATAGTAAATCGATAAACGATAATTGGGTGGTGAACAAATAGAATTGCAATAAGTTTGAACTAAAAAGGGCTCTCTATTCGCTTTTTGTTTTCTCAAACTTCTCCAAATTTGAAGGGAGCAATTTCAATTGAGGAAAATAAATATTACAGTCTACAAAAAAAATGGCTTACATGTAAGAATGGCTGCTGGGCTAATTGTTAGATTGCAAGAGTTAGTTAAGGATCAGGAAATTTTGACCAGCACTCACGTGGAATACAAAAATAGATGTGTTCAGGTAACCAATATGCTGGCCCTTGTTTCATTGCGTATTCGACAAGGCGAGGAATTCACCCTTGTTTTTCAGCAGGACGTTCCTGCTTCCGTTCTACAGGAGATAAAGGATTATCTTGAAACAGTAGAGCATGAAGATAATAAAGAAGCTGAAACTGATCGCCTCCTGATGGAGAATTCGGTGATATTTCAGGAGGCGATCGCAAACCTGCCAAATGGAATGGTTGTAGTAAATAGTGAAAATATCATTATATTCGTTAATGAGGCTGCTACAAAACTATTTGAAATGAGCCAAGAAGAACTTTTAAGTAGAAGGGCCGATGAAGTCATCCCACATTCAAAATTAAAAGAAGTAATAGATTTAGGGGAAACTCAATTTGCAGAAAAACAAAAACTTAAAAATTATACAATTTTGGCAAATAGGGCACCTATTTTTTATAATGACAAAATCATTGGGGCCGTGTCTATTATTCAAGATATATCAGATATAGAGAAACTCCATTTTGAATTAAAGAAGGAAAGAGAGTTACAAGAACGGCTAAATCTAGTGTTAGAGTCGGTAACAGATTTGATCGCTTTAACAGATGATAATGGAAACTTTACCTATATGAATGTTCAAATGGAACAATTACTTTCGGATCTTGAATTACGATGTTTTATTCAAGAGATGGTAAGTAAAGCTGAATGGGAAGAGATAAAAGTTAAGCAACAATCTCTTGTTAAAGTAATGAGGTTCTCGAATAAAGAATCGTATATATTGAAAATAAAACCTCTCCTGTTAGATGAGGAATTTAGAGGAGTAGTTGTTTCGCTTAGCCCATATAACGAAATAAAAGAACTGTTGAAAAAGCTTGAAGTGATGGAGCAACGAACCAAATATTTGGAGCAAGAATTGTCCAAGCATATGAAGCTTGATGAGGCATTTCAAACGATTATCGGCAACAGTGAGATTTTATTAGACACCCTCTCAATGGCCAATAAGGTTTCAAAAACAGATGCAACGGTCCTCATAACTGGAGAAAGTGGTACAGGAAAAGAATTAGTAGCAAGGGCAATACATTTATCTGGTAAAAGGAAAGAGGCTCCTTTTATTAGAGTCAATTGTGCTGCGATCCCTCCCAACTTGATCGAAAGCGAGCTCTTTGGCCACGAGAAGGGAGCTTTTACTGGAGCATATAAAGATCATCAGGGGAAATTTGAACTAGCTAATAACGGCACCATTTTCCTTGATGAGATTGGTGATCTGCCCCTTGATATTCAGGTCAAATTGTTGAGGGTTCTACAGGAAAGAGAAATTGAACGTGTAGGGGGAACGAAGACAATCCGTCTTAATGTGCGTATCATTGCCGCAACTCATCGTGATCTTATACAAATGATTGAGGAAGGTAAATTTCGTGAGGATTTATACTACAGACTACATGTAATACCTATTCTTCTTCCACCTCTTAGAAATCGGAAAGATGATATTCCGTTATTAGTGGATCATTTCCGGAAGCAATTTAATGAAAAATTGGAGAAAAATATCAATGAATATGAGTCAGGGTTTTTGGAGGCGCTGGGATGTTATCACTGGCCTGGTAATATTCGAGAGCTTGAAAATATAATGGAGAGGGTTATGACATTAACAGATGGTACAGTACTTAGCTTAAGTGACTTGCCCCAGTATATATTGAATCAGCAAGACCCCACTATTCCTTTAAAGATCTCAGGGGATATTCTGTTGTTTGAAGAATACGAAAAACAAATTTATGAACATGCAGCGAAATACTATCCTAGTTATAATCAATTGGCAAAAGCTCTTGGACTTACTCATAAGACTGTTGCCGCAAAGTTGAGAAAGTATGGAATTGAAGATGAGTTAGGGAAAAAATATCAACAGGTTGGGGAATTTTCCTAACAATAAAAGAAAAAGCTTGAAAACGCCCTCAAATGAGGGCGTTTTCAAGTTGGCATGTTTATTGCAAAGATATTACTGAAATATTTAATGGGGGGTATGCAAATCGAGAAACTAAATCACGTTCTACACTAGTGTAGGTGGGAAATCAGCTGTGTTTAAGTTTTAGATTCATAAAAATTAGGAGGTTCTTTTATGACAGCTTTTTGGGGTGAATTAATAGGAACAGCAATTCTAATCATGTTTGGTGCAGGAGTTTGCGCGGGTGTAAATCTAAAGAAAACGCTTTCGAATGCCAGTGGTTGGATTGTGATTACCTTTGGTTGGGGATTTGCAGTGGCAATTGCTGCTTATTCCGTAGGTCAATTCAGCGGTGCACATTTAAACCCAGCGTTAACAATCGCTTTTGCATTTACGGGTGATCTTCCTTGGAACCAAGTACCAACCTATATCATTGCTCAAATGATTGGAGCCATGATAGGTGCTGTTATTATCTATTTCCATTATCTACCTCATTGGAGATTAACTGACGACCCAGGCGCAAAATTAGGAACATTTGCAACAGGGCCTGCTGTTCCATATACATTTGCTAATTTAATCAGTGAAATGGTTGGTACATTTATTCTTGTTCTTGGTATCTTAGCCATTGGTGCAAATAAATTTACAGACGGATTAAATCCGCTTATTGTAGGATTCCTCATTTTTGCTATCGGATTGAGCTTTGGTGGAACGACAGGATATGCGATTAACCCTGCTCGTGACTTAGGTCCGAGAATCGCTCATGCTCTTCTTCCGATACCAGGAAAAGGTGGTTCTAACTGGGGTTATGCTTGGATTCCAGTTATTGGACCCATTCTGGGAGGAAGCATTGGAGGATTGTTTTATAAAGCGGCATTCCTAGGTGAACCAACAGCAAGTCTTTGGTATGTAATAGGTGCTTCCGTTATCGTTCTTGCAGGAGCATATTTTCTTGGTAAGAAGCCTCAATATAGTGTAAGTACAGATAATGTTAGTGCATAGCTTAATTATGAAGGGAGCGTTTTTTAATGGAAAAGTATATTTTATCATTAGACCAAGGGACAACAAGTTCACGTGCTATTCTTTTTAATAGAAAAGGTGAAATAGTTCAAATAGCTCAGCGTGAATTCACACAAATTTTTCCGAATCCGGGTTGGGTTGAGCATAATGCAAATGAAATTTGGGGTTCGATTCTAGCGGTAATAGCTTCATGTCTAGCAGAGGCTGATGTAAAACCAGAGCAAGTAGCAGGAATCGGGATTACAAACCAGCGGGAAACAGCAGTTGTTTGGGATAAGGAGACAGGAGTACCAGTCTATAATGCAATTGTTTGGCAATCCCGTCAAACAGCAGAAATTTGTGAGGAATTAAAACAAAAAGGCTACAATCAAATTTTTAAAGCTAAAACAGGGTTATTAATTGATGCCTATTTCTCTGGAACAAAGGTAAAGTGGATTCTTGATCATGTAGAAGGTGCAAGAGAAAAGGCAGAACGTGGAGAATTGTTATTTGGAACGATTGATACTTGGTTAATTTGGAAGCTTTCTGGGGGAAAAGCCCATGTAACAGATTACTCCAATGCGTCTAGAACATTGATGTACAATATTCATGATCTGAAATGGGATGAAGAGTTATTAGAGATTCTAACAATTCCTGCTTCGATGCTTCCAGAAGTTCGCCCATCATCGGAAATTTATGGGGAAACTGTTGACTATCATTTCTTTGGATATAATGTCCCAATTGCTGGAGTAGCAGGTGACCAACAAGCGGCGCTATTTGGTCAGGCATGCTATGAAAAAGGAATGGCCAAAAATACTTATGGAACCGGTTGCTTCATGTTAATGAATACTGGTGAACAAGCAGTCAACTCTGAGCATGGCTTGTTAACAACCATTGCTTGGGGGATTAATGGAAAAGTGGAATATGCATTAGAAGGTAGTATTTTTGTTGCTGGGTCGGCTATTCAATGGCTCCGTGACGGATTACGTATGTTTAGTAATGCTGCAGATTCTGAGAAATATGCGACTAGTGTAGAGTCAACAGAAGGTGTATATGTCGTTCCTGCATTTGTTGGGCTTGGAACACCTTATTGGGATAGTGATGTACGCGGTTCTGTCTTTGGCTTAACTCGCGGAACCACAAAGGAACATTTTGTCCGTGCAACTTTAGAATCTCTTGCTTACCAAACGAAGGATGTATTGACATCAATGGAAGCAGATTCAGGAATTTCGCTTAAATCGCTGCGTGTGGATGGTGGAGCTGTTGCTAATGACTTCCTCATGCAGTTCCAAAGTGATGTATTAAATGTTCCAGTTGAACGACCAGAAATTAAAGAAACAACGGCATTAGGAGCAGCTTATTTAGCAGGTCTAGCAGTGGGCTATTGGGAGAGCCAAGAAGAAATTGCTACTCAATGGAATATGGATAAAGCTTTTACACCAAATATGGAAGAAGAGAAAAGAGAAAATCTCTATAATGGTTGGAAAAAAGCTATACAAGCTACGATGGCCTTCAAATAATCTATTATTTATTTAGTCTAAGATTATATTTAGTTGAGAGACCATGGCAAAGCAATGGATCAGCACATTGTAGATGTTATGGTCTTGTAAATCGAAAACCAATTTTTGGGGGTAAGAAAATGAAGAAATTAATTAATGATCCTGAACAAGTGGTTCAAGAAATGTTATCTGGGTTTGTGGCAGCTCATCCTCAATATGTGAGACAAGTGCAAAATACATCAGTCATCGTTAGAGTGGATGCACCGGTTCAAGGGAAAGTCGGGTTAGTAAGCGGTGGTGGAAGTGGCCATGAACCATCTCATGGAGGCTTTGTCGGAAAAGGAATGTTAGATGGTGCTGTTGCAGGCGAAGTTTTTACATCGCCGACTCCTGATCAAGTATTTGAAGCGATTAAGGCTGTTGATAGTGGAAAAGGTGTTTTACTGATCATCAAGAATTATACAGGGGATGTCATGAATTTTGAAATGGCTGCAGAATTAGCTGAAAGCGAGGGAATCAAGGTAGCAAAAGTCATTGTGAATGATGATGTAGCTGTAGAGGATTCGACCTATACAACTGGCAGACGTGGTATTGCAGGTACCGTACTTGTCCATAAAATTGCTGGAGCCATGGCTGAAAAAGGAGCATCACTTGAAGAGGTAGAGCAGGTCGCAAATAAAGTGATCCAGAATGTCCGTTCAATGGGTATGGCTCTTACACCTTGTACGGTTCCCTCCGCCGGTAAACCGGGATTTTCAATCGGAGAGAACGAAATGGAAATTGGTATGGGTATTCACGGAGAGCCTGGAATCGAACGAACTGAAATTCTTACTGCTAATGAGGTAGCAGAAATTCTACTTTCCAAGGTGTTAGAAGACCTCAAGCTTGAAGAAAGCAGCAAAGTAGCTGTGATGGTTAATGGGCTTGGTTCAACTCCATTAATGGAATTGTATATTATGAACAATAAAGTGTCTCAAATGTTAAAAGGTCAAAATATTGAAATTTATCAAACCTTTGTTGGAGAATTTATGACCTCGATTGAGATGGCGGGTTGCTCGATTTCTGTATTGAAATTGGATGATGAATTAATCGAGTTATTAGATGCTGAAGCGAATACACCAGCTTTCCGAAAATAGTACTAGAAGGAGAGAATCTCATGGAAGTAGGCATAGTCGAAGTAAAATTATGGCTGCAAAAATTAAATAGGAAGCTACAACAAGAGAAGGAGCATTTAACTGACTTAGATCAAGCAATCGGAGATGGTGACCATGGCCTCAATATGGCCAGAGGATTTAAAGAGGTTTCCATCAAAATTGAAAATACGGATTATGAGACGCTTGGGGCATTATTAAAAGATACTGGGATGACTCTTTTAACAAAGGTGGGAGGTGCTTCAGGTCCTTTATATGGGACTGCATTTTTAAAAGCCGCTACCTCCATAGGAGACAAATCGTCAGTTACTTTAACTGATTTATCCGAAGCACTAGAAGCTGCTTTGGAGGGGATTAAGGCAAGAGGTAAAGCTAACCTTCTAGATAAAACGATGATTGATGTATGGGAACCAGTCATTCATTATATGAAAGAAAATCGTGAATCTATTGACTGGGACGAAGTCATTCGTTTGTCAAATGAAAAAATGGAAGCAACAAAGGAATTAGAAGCGAGAAAAGGTCGCGCTGCCTATTTAGGAAAGCGTTCAATTGGTCATATTGATCCAGGTGCAGCGTCGTCAAACTATTTTTTTGTAGAATTAGCAGACGTACTTAAAGGAGTCATCAAGGAATGAATTATGTAGGGGTTGTATTACTTTCACACAGTTATGATCTAGTAAAAGGTTTAGAAGCATTGTTAAAACAAATTCAACCTGATGTTCCTCTTTCAGTGGCAGGTGGGACCGAGAGCGGGGAGATTGGCACAGATGTCTTCCAAATTAAGAAGGCCATTGAATCTGTTATGAATCCAAAGGGAGTTGTGATTTTATTCGATTTGGGAAGTGCTCTTATTAATGCAGAGTTGGCAATCGAGATGCTAGGAAATAATAAGGATATTCGATTAGCGGATGCTCCTCTTGTGGAAGGTGCATATGCTGCCATTATTCAATCAGGATGTGGAAGTTCGATAGAAGAGGTTATTAAAGCGGCAGAGGGTGCGAAGGCTCTCAATAAATTATGAAGGTTTCAAGGCGGGTGAAGACATGATGGAGCAAGAGATTACAGTCACCATAAAGGATGGATTACATGCAAGACCAGCTGCCGATCTTGTAAAGAAATTAGGTACAGTTTCGAGTGCCGTACAGCTCTATTCAGGGCAGAAAGAGTATAATCCCAAAAGTATTATTAGCTTGATGTCAGGAACAATTAAAGAAGGTGAGACGATCAGGGTGGTTGTGACTGGATCTGATGAGGAAGAGACCATGGCATGGCTAAATGACTTTTTTGCAGGTAAAACCTCATGAGGTTAAAGAATTAATTAGCTACAAAGGACTACTAGGTTACAGCCTAGTAGTCCTTTGGTTTTTTAGATTCATGTAGTTCTAACTATACTACGGTTGATTAGACTTTCTCTTGCTTCTATATATTCCTTGTGAAGTTTGTCTACAAATTCTGCTGCACCCGTAATTTCTTTAACGGCTCCAATGCCTTGACCACTTCCCCAAATATCCTTCCATGGTTTTGAGGTCTTTTCCCCAAAATTCATTTTGGATGGATCGCTTTCAGGAAGATTGTCGGGATCTAATCCTGCTGATCGAATGGATGGTTTCAGATAATTTCCATGTACACCAGTGAAAAGATTACTATAAACAATATCATCAGACGTACAGTCAACAATCGCTTGCTTATAGGCTTCAGAAGCACGGGCTTCATGGGTTGCGATGAATGGTGAGCCAATATAGGCAAAATCAGCCCCCATCGCTTGGGCAGCCAGAATGGAACTTCCTGTAGCAATGGATCCAGACAATGCAAGCGGACCATCGAACCACTCTCGGATTTCTTGAACCAAAGCAAAGGGACTCTTCATTCCAGCATGACCGCCGGCACCAGCCGCAACGGCAATTAAGCCATCTGCACCTTTGTCAATGGCCTTATGGGCGAAAGTGTTGTTGATGATATCGTGCAGAACAACCCCCCCATAGCTATGAGCTGCTTCAAATATCTCTTCACGGGCACCTAGGGAAGAAATGATAATGGGGACCTTGTACTTCACACATAATTCCATGTCTTGCTCTAACCGTTCATTGGATTTGTGAACAATTTGATTAATAGCAAATGGCGCAGCAGGACGCTCAGGATTTTTTGCGTTATAAGCTGCGAGCTCTTCTGTGATTTCTGCCAACCATTCATCGAGTAAGGATGCAGGTCTAGCATTCAGTGCAGGCATTGACCCAACGATCCCTGCCTTACATTGCTCGATGACGAGCTTAGGATTACTAATAATAAATAAGGGTGCACCAATTACAGGAATACGCAAATTTTGAAATATTGCCGGAATTCTTGACATTTTTGTACCTCCATTTAAATAGTAGGTATAACCTTTAGGATCTGATCCGCTTTCCATCAGAACTTCCTTTTAAGATCATACATATGCTTGTAGAATGAGCAACAAGACTACCTTTTTATGATATATAAGACATTCGACCAAACCGGTTGAATTTCCTTTTTTTATAATTTTACTTTCCTCTGATTTCCCCTTTCTAGAAATTATTTGTTGACATAGGAAAGGGATAAATAATATAATTATCTCGAATTCAAGATAATTGCGAGAAATGATAGTAAGATGATCAACCCATACAAAGAATTGATCAAAGTGTTGAGTGAAGCGCATTTTTTTTAAATAAATACCTCGATTTCGAGATAATAGTTTGATTGGAGTGAAATGAAATGACTAAAAAGACAAGTGGAATTCACCATATCACAGCAATCGTAGGTCATCCACAGGAGAATATAGATTTCTATGCGGGTGTTTTAGGCTTACGTCTAGTAAAACAAACAGTAAATTTCGATGATCCAGGTACTTACCATTTATATTTCGGCAATGAAGGAGGTCAACCGGGAACGATCATTACATTTTTCCCTTGGGCGAATGCGTATCAAGGAAGGATTGGGGATGGTCAAGTTGGGGTGACATCTTATGTTGTTCCAAAGGGGGCTATCCCGTTCTGGGAAAACAGGCTTGAAAAATTTAATATATCCTTTAGCAAAGAAGAGCGCTTTGGTGAGCAATATTTAACGTTTGATGATCCTCATGGTCTTCACTTGGAATTGGTTGAACGTGAAGAAGGGGATATTAATCAGTGGACCTTTGGAGGGGTAACTCCAGATGTGGCCATTAAAGGCTTTGGAGGAGCCGTTCTATTTTCCGCCCAGCCAAACAAGACAGCAGAATTATTAGAGCAGGTAATGGGACTAGAGCTCGTTGGGAAAGAAGGGGATTTCATTCGTTTTCGTTCCTCAGCCAATATCGGAAATATTATTGACCTAAAAGCGACTCCAGTTGGAAGAGGTCGAATGGGTGTTGGAACAGTTCATCACATCGCATGGAGAGCGATAGATGACCAGGATCAGTTAGAATGGCAGAAATATATTGCAGCAAATGGTTATGGGGTAACACCGGTTCGGGACAGAAATTATTTTAACGCAATTTATTTTAGGGAACATGGAGAAATTCTATTTGAAATTGCAACTGATCCTCCTGGATTCGCTCATGATGAATCACAAGAGACAATGGGAGAGCAATTAATGTTACCTGAGCAGTATGAGCAATATAGAGAGCAGCTTGAGAGTAGTTTAGTACCGATTCACGTAAGAGAATTAGATTAATGCAGGGGGTACTATGAAATGAGACATATATTCCAAAAGGGACAAGATCCAACGAAACCTACGCTCTTATTACTTCATGGGACAGGTGGAAATGAACTAGATTTGCTGCCACTAGCCGGAATGGTTGATGACGAAGCCAATGTATTAAGTGTTCGTGGGAATGTATTAGAAAATGGTATGCCTCGCTTCTTCAGAAGACTTGCTGAGGGAGTATTTGATGAAGAGGATCTTATTTTCCGAACAAAAGAATTAAATGAATTTTTGGATGAAGCTGCTGAAAAATATAGTTTCGCTTGAGATAACATCATGGCCATTGGATATTCAAATGGAGCCAATATCGCGGCAAGCTTATTGTTTCACTATCAAACCGCTTTGAAGGGTGCGATACTTCACCACCCCATGGTGCCAAGGCGAGGCGTGGAGTTACCTGATTTAAAGGGGACGTCAGTATTTATTGCAGCTGGCACAAATGATCCGATTTGTTCCCCGTCAGAATCAGAAGAATTGCGATTGTTATTAGAAAAGGCAAATGCTGATGTGACACTCCATTGGGAAAATAGAGGTCATCAATTAACAGAGGGTGAGGTTCATGCGGCAAGTCTTTGGTATTCATCATTAAAATGATGATAATGATGTAGAGGAAGGGCACTCCTTGTTTAAAACAAGGTTCAATAGGCAAGAAATGATAGCAAAAAGCATTTTCCAAAGGTGAAGAAAAATTGAACAACTACACAAATGAAAACACCGCCAGAAGATATAAAGCTCATGTGAGTATTTTTGGAACCACTCAACTCCATTTAAGAAATCCTTATATTATCGCTTGGTGGTCTGCAGCGTTTCCTGGATTTGGACATATGCTTTTATCTAAATATCTTAGAGGATATGCTTTATTTATTTGGGAAGTCATCGTTAATGTTAATTCCCATCTTAATTCTTCTATGGTCTATTCCTTTCAAGGAAATATCGACATGGCAAAAGAGGTATTGGATACAAGATGGCTTCTCATGTATATTCCTGTGTACATTTTTGGGATTTGGGATAGTTATCGGACAACCGTTGATATGAATAGAGTTTATCTCTTGTCAGAAAGGGAGGACCACCATTTTAATTCATATGCAATTGGAGCATTAGAGATCAATTATCTCGATAAACGAAATCCTCTTCTTGCCGTGATGTGGTCGTTGTTTATCCCTGGTTTAGGGCAGCTCTATATTCATAGAATTATGACCGCTATATTTGTCATCATTTGGTTAGTTGTATTTCATTATTATTCCCATTTGGCTGAGAGTATTTTTCTTTTAATAATCGGTAATGTAAAAGAAGCTACCTCTGTTTTAAAACCAGAATGGCTCCTTTATATGCCGTCACTCTACGGATTTGCTACATATGATTCTTATGTTAATACAATTGAAAATAACAAACTTTTTGAAAAAGAGTTAAGAAAACACTTAGCTGAGAATTATCAGTCGGAAGGTTTCCAAATACTAAAAGGGCAAAAAGTGAAGTGATCGATATGCAGCTATTTTCAACATTTGAAACAACAAGCTATTTAGAAATGGCCATTTCAACTTTAGAAAAAAGAGGGATTCCGAAAGAAGACATATTTGCTGTCCCTTTGGATAATAAACAGGAAGATCGTAAATTGTTTGATACCCTGCATCGCTCAGACGGAACTAGCCTAATTGATATTGGAATGGGGCTTGCCACTGCTTTTGCAGTAATTGGAGGAAGTATCGGTTTTAAATTGGCCTGGGGACCGATTTATTGGGGATTGATCGGTGCATTTGCTGGCTTTGTTCTTGGCTTTGTTATTCGCCTTTTTTTAGAATTAGTTATAATGAAAAAGAAGAGATTACTAAAAGGAAAACACTCTGAAGTCATCTTAATTATTGATTGTGCAGAATCACAAGCGGAGCTAGTAGAAGAGATACTTTGGAGCCATTTTGCATTAGGAATAGCAAAAGTAAAATAATCGAAACAGACGATCATGAGAGTGATGAGGGAGCTTTTCGAGGAGGAGACGAATATGACAAATAGTAAAAGGGTATTGTCACCTGAACAACAAGAAGATTTACTCAGCATGCTGAAAGTCCGTTTTGAAAAAAACATGAATCGCCACGAGGGTCTTGAATGGGCCAAAATCCAAGCAAAGCTGGAAGCGAATCCAGAAAAACTATGGTCTCTTAATGAAATGGAACAAACCGGCGGGGAGCCGGATGTTGTAGGTTATGATGAAAAAAAGGACGAATACATATTTTATGATTGTTCAGCGGAAAGTCCTAAAGGTCGCAGAAGTATTTGCTATGACCGTGAAGCCCTGGAGTCTAGGAAAAAACATAAACCAGAAAACAGTGCTATAGATATGGCAGCTGCCATGGGTATTGAACTTTTATCAGAAGAACAATATCGAGAATTGCAGAAGCTTGGAAATTTCGATATGAAAACATCGAGCTGGGTGCAAACACCATCTGATATTAGAGAACTCGGCGGTGCCCTTTTCTGCGATCGTCGCTATGGGCAAGTCTTCTTGTATCACAACGGTGCTGATTCCTACTATGCTGCCAGAGGGTTCCGTGGCTCTCTAAGGGTGTGAATTTTTCAAGCCGCAAAAATAACTCCTCATCTGGATTGACAGGTGGGGATTTTTTTATGCTTGAATGGTAGATGTTATTTCCCTTTGACTTATTCCAAAATCCAGTTTACAATAATAGTGAATTTTAGATGCTAAGGAGGATTATTAAAAAATGACCCACGCGATGAGACTTCGATTCCCAACTTTGAACTAGTAATTGAATACGTTCAAAGGCTCTGTTTGTTGATACAGAGTAAACGGGATTAGTCTGTCCTTTTTTAATAATCTTCATTTCATATTTGAAGGATCGTTCTCCTCATATTTGTAGCTTCTCCTACTTATTATTGTTGTAGGGATTTTTACTGTTACCATTATGGGGGATCAAAATATGTAATGTGTAGAAAGGTGGCTTGTTCTGCCTTTCTTTATTTTTGTTTAATTCCCCCTTCATTTCTCGAGGTGGGTTATTTGCTGAAGGCTTCTCACAGCTTCCAAATCAAATAAGGATGGGTCTCTTTCCCTTTACTCACAGATCACAGGCAGATGCTTGTGATTTTTTTGTTTTCAAAAGGAGGAAGAAATCATGACTCAGAAAGAAAAAAGTGCCGAAATGGTTCGAAAAAATATACGAGCTATTAGGTGTTCCCTTTGTAACAATCCCATGGAGGTAGTAGATTTTAAAAGCCTCATATGTTCAAACAATCATTCGTTTGATTTTGCCAAACAAGGCTATGTGAACATGATGATTCGTTCTACAAATAGTCATTACGACAAAAAGTTATTTGCAGCAAGGCAAAAAATCATTATGGAAAGTAACTTGTATGCATTGCTGCATCAGAAGATTGCAGAGGTTATCAATAAAAGGATACCTCCGTCTAATGATGAGATTCGGATCTTTGATGCGGGGTGTGGAGAAGGTTCGCATTTAAAAAGGATTTTAGATGAATGTAAGAATGAAGCAATGACGGGGATTGGTTTAGATATTTCAAAGGAAGGCATTAGAATGGCGGCAAGACATTACCGGCAATCCATTTGGCTTGTTGGTGATTTAGCCAATTCACCCTTAGCCAATCAATCTTGTCAGGTCATAATGAATATCCTATCACCTGCCAATTATACAGATTTCAAAAGAATTCTAGTTTCTGATGGCCTCATTGTTAAGATTGTTCCCGGTCCTCATTATCTCAAGGAACTTCGGGATGCATGTTTCGATGATACTGACAAACTGGTCTATAAAAATGATAAAACCGTTTCCCTTTTTAAAGAGCATTTTCATCTAGTGGACATGATTCATGTTAGTTATATGACGAGGCTATCGCAATTAGAATTAACTAATTTAGTTCAAATGTCTCCAATCGCCTGGAATTCGAAAAAGGAGCAGTTGGAGCAATTCACAAATCAAGCTTTTTCCGATATTACTGTAGATTTAGATATTTTGGTCGGAGTAAAAAAGCAGACGAAAGGAGATGGAGCGTAATGGAAAAGGCATGTATTGAATTGGAGAACATTGAAGTATCATTTTTAGATAGAGTAGTATTAAGCATTCCACGACTTGCTGTCCATCAGTTTGACCGGATTGGCATTGTTGGAAAAAATGGAGCTGGTAAGAGCACCCTTTTGAAACTGATGAATGGTCAAATGAAGCCAGAGAACGGGCAAGTGAAACGCTTTATCGATTTTGCTTATTTTGATCAATTAACCATTCCTGAAAAAACAGAGGTAGATTACGAGCTAAGAGGGAAATTGTCTATTCCAGAAACGGAAGTGGAAAGCTTTAGCGGCGGAGAGCTGACAAGGCTGAAGCTAGCACAGCTTTTTTCTAATTATCATGAGGGGTTGCTCATTGATGAGCCAACCACCCATCTTGATACAGAAGGGATCCAATTTTTTATTGAGGAATTGACTTATTATTACGGTGTTCTCGTGCTTGTGAGTCATGACCGATTTGTATTGGACAAATTGGTAACAAAAATTTGGGAAGTGGAAGATGGAATAGTCACCGAATATACAGGGAATTATTCGGATTATGTTGCACAAAAGGGGCTGCAGAAAAGGCAGCAACAGGAGCAGCATGAAAAATATCTAAAAGAGAAAACCCGTCTGATCAAAGCTGCAGAAGAAAAAATGAAGAAGGCCGAGAAAATTACACAGGCCAATGGACGTATGTCCAAAAAGGAAACAAAAGCAAAGGCGAATAAGATGTTTATGACTAAGTCAAAGGATACGAGCCAAAAGGCGGTTCAACGAGCGGCAAAAGCGATAGAGCAAAGAGTGGAACAGCTCGAAGCGGTGGAGGCTCCGAAAGAAGAGCAAGTGATTCATTTTCATCAATCGCATGCTCTTCAATTACACAATAAATTTCCGATTATGGCCGATCGCCTAACTCTAAAAGCGGGGGAGAAGATCCTCCTTGAAGAAGCTAGCTTCCAGTTTCCATTAGGCCAGACTATCGCCATAACTGGAAAGAATGGTTCTGGGAAAACAACATTGCTTCGCCACATCCTGAAGCGGGGTGAAGGAGTGACTTTGTCTCCAAAAGCGGTTATCGGGGCATATGAGCAGATGGATTATCAATTTACAATGGATGAATCGGTCCTCGGCTATATGAAAGAAAGGAGCGATTATGATGAAAGGAAAATTCGTTCCGTCCTGCATTCCATGAGTTTTACAGGCAATGACGTGAAAAAGAATGTCCGCCATTTAAGTGGTGGGGAGGCCATTCGACTAGTTTTGTGCCAGCTATTTTTAGGAAGATACAATGTGCTCGTTTTGGATGAACCAACAAACTTCTTAGATGTCTTCTGTATTGAAGCGTTGGAACGATTCATAAAAGTGTATGAGGGAACGATTCTCCTTGTCTCCCATGATCGGACTTTTATAGATCGAGTGGCTGATTGTGTCTATGTTATTGAAGATAAAAAATTGCATGCAATGAACAATCCCTAAATGAGGGATTGCAGCTGTTTTAATTTTGGCTGGATCCAATGTGGTCCAGTCTTTTTTGTAGAAGGTGAAGATCCCAGATAAGCTTGTATATGTTCAGAGAAAATGGAAAAACTCTTACTACCAAAAAGCAATAACTATCTTATCGTATAGGGGATGTTTATGAAACATGCTGCTGGAGCATTGGATTTTTTTAGCAACGTGGGTGCTTGGTATTATTGGCTTTCTACTGTTCATTCCACGAAAAGATCGCCGAGTGGGGATTATGGCATTTATGATTTTTCAAGCACTCATTTGGCTTTGCGATATGCCTGCATTTAAATTTAATTTGTTAAGTGCTCCTGTACGAATTTTACCAAAAGCAACAAATCTCGCACTTACCATTAATTATATTTTTTATCCTGTATTGTTTTCCATCTATTACGTTCATAGAAGGGTAAAAGGGAATCTATGGTCCAAGTTTCTATACTTTTTTGTTTGGATCTCTGCCGTCACGTTGCTTGATATGGTGATTGAGAGGTACACAGATCTATTAGAGTATGGATTCCTGACTTGGTATGGGATGTGGGGATACATAAGCTTCCTCTTTTATGTAAGTCAGGTCTGCTGTAATAGGTTTTTTAAAGATAAATCCTCTCCTCAAGCAGAGCGGTGGGCGACCGAATGAGAATGGAATGGTGGATCCTCATATCCGTGTTTGCGATCGCGACAAGTATCCTTGCTTTCATCCCGAAAAATAAAATGCGGCTTGCTGTTGTGGCTTTTTTGGCTACGCAGGTTATTACTTTGCTAATCGGCTTAGTCGTCGTAGAATTGGGGCTGCTTGCCTATCCTGTTCGGTTATTTGCATCTGTGAATCGGACTAGCTTCACGTACGAGTATTATGCTTTTCCAGTCGTATGTGCGGCCTTTAACGTATGGTATCCCCATAATCAGGGCAAGACCATTCAATTGGGATATTATGTTGGTTTTGTCTCTATATTAACGGCTATTGAAGTCATTATCGAAAAATATACGGATCTCATCGAGTACATACACTGGGAATGGTATATTACTTGGGTGACAATAGGTATTGCGTTATTTGTAGTACATCAATTTTGTAAGTGGTTCTTTGCAAAAGAATAATAATAAAATTCCATATAGATACTTAAGTGTATGTGTTACCTTTCTAAATAATATAGCTGTGGCTTGCGGTTTCTATCCAAAAAGGCAATAATTAGTTTTGAAAGTCGAAAAAAGAGAGGTACATATATGGATTTAATTCGGGGACTGATCAGTTTTATTCTTCATATTGATGAACATCTTGTAGAAATTATTGATATCTTTGGTGGATGGTCATACATTATTTTATTTTTAATTGTTTTTGTAGAGACAGGAGTAGTGATCTTCCCGTTTTTACCTGGGGATTCATTATTATTTGCAAGTGGTGCCTTTGCTGCATTAGGATCCTTTCACTTTACGTTATTGCTTGCTGTCTTTTTTACAGCCGCAGTGATCGGTGATACGGTGAATTATCATATCGGAAGAAAGATTGGTACATCGATCCCGCCAACTAGCTGGTTGGGTAAGGTGATTAATCGAGAAAAAATGGAGAAAGCGGAAGCGTTTTTTAATAAACATGGTGGAAAGACGATTGTGATTGCTCGCTTTATGCCTTTTATTCGAACATTTATTCCATTCGTTGCGGGAGCAAGCCGCATGAATTATCGCTATTTCCTTGTTTACAATGTAGTTGGTGCAGCATTGTGGGTGGGCATTTGTACAACGGCAGGCTATCTATTCGGTAATATTCCCATTATTAAAGAAAACTTCTCGACGGTTATTTTGCTTATTATTTTCGTTTCCGTTCTTCCAGCGATCATTGGTTATCTTAAATCGAAGCTGGATAATAGAGCAAGTGGGAAACGCTGAGGATTTTACCCGAATATTTATTCTATGAAGGCATACGGATCGAAGGGCTAAGCTCTACTCGTAGATGAAGGGAGGCTCAGCTCTTCGATTTTTCTAATTTCATAGAACTTGCGAGGGGAGGTACCTAAGTTATTTCCCAACCCCATGATGAACAGCTGTCTCTTTGGTAAAAACGGCCTCCCTCTTCCCTCTATAATTCACAATAATGATTCCAAAAGTCACTAATGCCAGTGCAGCTAGAATGAATAGGTTAAATTTCTCGCCTGGAATGAAGAAGGCAGATAGGGTTGCACCAAAGAGCGGAGTGAGGAAATTATAGATGCTGATTTCTCCAGCCTTGTTATATTTCAAAATCGCTGTCCATAAGGTGAACGCTACTGCCGATAACAAGGCAGCGTAAAGGATAAGTCCCCAACCGAAGGGTGTAAAAACGATTGCGCCTTGGCTGAGCTGTGGGACTCCGATGATTAGCAATACAATCGCACCAATCGTTAACTGCCATCCAGTTAGAGTAATTGGATGGATACCGATCGCAAGCTGTTTTGTCATGATCGTCGTAATGGCCGTTGTCACTCCTGCCAAAATCATAAATCCTTCTCCCGTTATATGGAATTGGAATTGAAGCTCTTGCCCCCAGTTCGCCACAATAATTCCAGCAAACCCAACTAAGATTCCAATCGATTTTTGCCAATTGAGCTTGTCATTTTGATAGAAAAAGTGAGCTAGAATAATCGCTAGAAAGATACCGCTCGAATTAAGGATAGATCCTTGCATGCCACTGACTTTTGATAACCCGACATAGAAGAAGTAATACTGGACAGCTGTTTGGCTAATCCCGAATACGACTAAGATCGGGATTTGTTCTTTCTTTACTTTTACTTGCTGGGGATTCTTCATGAGAAGAAATCCAAGAATGATAAGACCAGCCAGCAAAAATCGAATTCCCGCAAAAACAATTTGAGCACTTGTATCTCCCGCTGCAATCTGAAGCTCCGAAAAACCTATTTTTAATACAGGAAAGGCACTTCCCCAAAGCAATGTACAAAGAGTCGCAAGCCCCATTACGCCCCATTTATTTTCAAAAATACTTTTCAAAAAAATCTAACTCCCTATAATGATGTCATATTTTTTGCCACATGTATCCAGTATAAATTAATGGTTCAGCTACTAGACGGATATGATTATTATGAATCACTTTTTCACAAAAACCTAGAAATAAGTATTCGGGAAAATAAGGGATTAACGAACGATTATTGAATATAGTATTAGTCCTATTTCATATATTTTTGAGGAGAAGCTGGAAGTTCGTTATAATATGGATAACGCTAGTTGATGAACTCGGAGGATGGAGATCATGAGTGATGGAGTGAAGTTAAGACCATTAGAAAGAGTTGATTTAGGATTTGTCCATAAACTAAACATCAATGCCAACATTATGTCCTACTGGTTTGAAGAGCCTTACGAGGCTTTTGTTGAACTGCAGGATCTGTATGACAAGCATATTCATGATCAGGGAGAACGACGATTTATTGTGGAAAGCGCCGGTGAAATGGTTGGGCTTGTTGAGCTCGTTGAAATTGACTATATCCACCGGAGGGCCGAATTCCAAATTATCATTGATCCAAAGCATCAAGGCCACGGCTATGCCAAGGCTGCGACCAAGCTTGCCATGAATTATGCATTTTCCGTATTAAACCTATATAAACTGTATTTAATTGTTGATAAAAATAATGAAAAGGCCATTCATATTTATAAAAAGCTTGGGTTCCAATTTGAAGGAGAATTGATTGACGAGTTTTTTGTAGATGGTGAATACCATAATGCAATCAGAATGTGCCTTTTTCAGCATCAATACATAGGTAATTCTTCAAATGAGTGAAGAAAAAAATTGTATAGAAGATAAATATCAGGGAACGATATGAGGGGTAAATTAAGTGTTTTTAATACAGTCTTGGGAAATCAAAGGAGTTGGATAAGTTGTCAAATGTTAAACTAGCAGTCATTTTCTATAGTATGGGTGGGACCAATTTTCAATTAGCCAAATGGGCGGAAGAAGGGGCCAAAGAGGCAGGTGCTGAGGTTAGAGTGTTAAAGGTGCAGGAATTAGCACCAGAGTCGGTGATCCAAGGAAATGAAGCATGGAAAGCAACGGTTGAGGCAACGAAAGACGTACCTGTTGCCGCCTCCGATGATCTAGAATGGGCAGATGCGTTTATCTTCAGTGTCCCGACCCGTTTCGGAAATATGCCATCCCAGATGAAACAGTTCCTTGATATTCAAGGAGGGCTATGGGCCACAGGTAAGACCGTGAACAAGGTTGTAAGTGCGATGACTTCTGCACAAAATCCACATGGTGGCCAAGAAGCGACATTATTGTCTTTATATACTTCGATGATGCATTGGGGTGCCATCATTGCGACACCTGGTTATACAGATCCTGTCATTTTTGGAGCCGGGGGAAATCCCTATGGGACGAGTGTAACCGTTGGACAGGACGGGAAGATGATTGAAAATGTTGAGAGTGCGGTCAAACATCAAGCGAAACGTACCGTTACAGTCGCAGAATGGGTGAAGAAAGGCAACGCATAAATTCAGACAGAGCCAATCGAAAAAACATTCGATTGGCTTTTATTGTTAATAAAGGTTACAAAACTGTAAGAATGGAAGAAAAAATTGTAAGGAAAGGTTATGGTTGCAGCTTCCCGTTTCTTTTATAGTAGGTTTATAAGATAAACGAAGGATGGATGAAATGGAAAATCAGGTTGTTTTAGAAGCTGCTAATATCAAAAAGGTGTTTGGAGCGAAGGGTAATCTTTATACAGCATTGGATGGCATTGAGCTAGAGGTGTTTAAGGGAGAATTCGTAGGCATCATGGGGCCATCAGGAGCAGGGAAATCGACTCTATTAAATGTGTTATCAACGATTGATGCACCTACATCAGGTAAGATTACCATAGATGGACAAAACATTCTTACATTAAAGGAAGAAGATTTAGCGGATTTTCGTAGAGACCAACTAGGGTTTATTTTTCAAGATTACAACTTAATTGACACATTAACTGTGAAGGAAAATATCATTCTTCCACTTTCCTTAGCGAATGTGCCGCCTTATGAAATCGAGAAAAGGGTAGAGAGAGTAGCGAAATCCCTTGGGATTGAAAATATTTTACCATCCTATCCTTCTAACATTTCGGGAGGGCAGAAGCAAAGAACGGCAACGGCACGAGCGATTATTACAAATCCAAGCTTAATATTTGCCGATGAGCCTACAGGGGCACTGGATTCCAAATCTGCCTACATGCTGCTTGGTATTCTTGCTGAGTTAAACAAACAAGAGAGAGCTACGATCTTAATGGTCACCCATGATGCCTATGCAGCAAGCTTTAGCAGCCGTGTCCTATTTATTAAGGATGGATCCATTTTTACTGAAATAAGGAAGGGTGACAACAGCCGCAAGCAATTCTTCGGGCAAATCATTGATATCCTCGCAACCCTCGGGGGAGGTGGGCATCATGACGTTATTTAGCCTTGCAAAAAAGAATATTAAATTAAATACGAAGCATTATCTATTATATTTTTATCCAATGGTTTTCAGCATGGTCATTTACTTCACATTTGTTTCACTTCAGTATAGTAAGCAAATCAACGAGTCTGCAACGGCCCTTGGAAAGGTGGAGCCAGCATTTCTAGCAGCATCTGTAGTATTGCTGCTGTTTTCAGCAATTTTTATATGGTATTCCAATGATTTCTTTATAAGAAAACGGAAAAAAGAGGTTGCCCTATATTCTTTATTTGGAATGCGGAAAAAGCAAGTCGCTCAGCTTTTATTCTATGAGAATTTTATCATGGGAATCGTTGCGCTCGGGATAGGCATGGGAATTGGCATCTTTCTTTCTAAGCTATTTACGATGCTGCTCATTAAGCTGATGGGTTTCTCCGTTATTGCAAATTTTGAAGTATCTGCCATTGCGATCGTTCAAACATTAGTCGTTTTCATCGTTATTATTATCGTGACCTCCATCCATAATTATCGGATGATTTACCGTTATTCATTATTGGATCTGCTTAAAGCTGAAAAGCAGGGAGAAAAACAGCTAAAGGTTTCGAAGATAGCCGCAATTACAGCATTAATAGCTCTTCTCGTTGGATATTCTATTTTGCTTCAACCAAGTGATTCTGCTATATACAAGGAATATGGCTTCAAAGCCGTCTTATTTTCCTTGCTCATGATTCTAATTGGGACTTTTCTTTTTATTCGCTCCGTATTCGCTGTATTTTTGGAAAGAATCATGAAAGTCAAAGGGCTTTATTTGAAGGGCACTAATTTAATCAGTGTTTCCCATCTGCGCTTTCGTATGAAGGGGAGCATGCTTATTCTGTCGATGATTGCCTTATTAAGCACGGTGACACTTTTTGTTTTGGGGGCCATTTGGGCTGTCCAGCAAAACATCACGGCCGTGGCGGAGGACAATTATCCCTTAAGTCTTATGTATACATCGGAAAATAAAGAAATGGATGAAAAAATTGCAAGGTTCATTCACGATAGCAAACAACATGAAATTATTTTTTCGGATCGCATTGAGTATTTGCAGGTTGAAGGGGACCTCTCGGAAACAGGAAGATGGCCCGATCAATTCCCAGTGATCCTATTATCAGAGAAGGATTATCAGCAATTAGCTGAAAAGCTGGGTAATGACCATGTAGGTGTTGAAAAAAATCAAGCCATCGTCTTTAGTGATGGAAATTTGAATCAGCATAATGACCCTTATACTGGAAAAATGGTGACGATTGAGGATCATAGGTTCACGATTAGCAAATATGTAGATAAACCAGTACTAAATCAAGGCTATTATAGTTTTCCAATGGTCATCAATAATGAAGACTATGCGCAGCTAAAAGAGCAAACCATCGCGAAAGAAATGCAAGTCTATAAAGTGAAAAATGAAAAATCAATGGAATCTGTGATGAAGGAGATTGAAGAAATAGTTTTTCAAGATAGTAACGTAGATAGAAGCTCCATGATATTCTCTTCCTTTTTTCAGGAATATCAAAAAGGTGTCGAAACGTATGGCCTTCTTATTTTTATAGGTGGTTTTTTAGGGATTGTCTTTTTACTCGCCACCGGTAGTATGCTGCATTACAAGCAACTGACCGAAGCGACTATGGATCAAGGGCGATATGATGTCCTTCGAAAAATTGGCATGAACCGAAAGCAAATTCAAGCTACCATTGCCAAACAATTATTGCCTGTCTTTTTACTGCCTATGGTGATTGCCATTCCTAATAGCTCATTCTTAATTGTGGCACTTGCTAGGTTTACAGAAATGAATATGCTACTTCCATTTATAAGTATCATCATCCTGTATTTGGCTATTTATTTGATTTACTATTTTATTACACTAAGAAAATATTATTCCATCGTGGAAAGGACGTGACGTGGTGCCACGTCCTTTTTTTATCGAGAGAATTCTTCCCGTAACATTTGAACGGTTTTTGAGAAACAGATGGAAGCTTCGGTATAGCTTCCTTCCTGCGATTGAAGGGAAAGCTGGTGCCCTAATTTGTCGGCTATTTTATTGGCTAAGTATAATCCCATTCCCGTTGATGAGGCCACCTGTCTGCCGTTTTTACCTGTAAAGCCCTTCTGAAATACCCTTGGCACATCTTCCGCAGGAATACCGATTCCGTTATCACGAAGGGTTATTCTTTTTTCATTTTGATCGATGTGAATGACTATTTCCCCACCAACTGGTGTGTATTTTAAGGAGTTCGACAAAAATTGGTCGAGGATAAAAAGAAGTCCCTTTTTATCCGACAAGACCTCTAAAGAGGATAAGGCTAATTGCAGTCTTATTTTTTTTGAAAAAAACAATCTCCGGTTCTTCTTAATGACCTCCTTGATGATCTGTTCGACATCCATTTCTTGAATAAAATAATCTTTACTAAAATCACTCGTTCGATTGAAATAAAGGGCTTGTTCAACTAAATGCTCAATTTTCTCTATTTCTTCTTCCAAACTGTCAATTTTCTGTTCCGTTTCAATCATCATTTTGCTGACGGAGATTGGCGTTTTTATCTCATGAACCCAGGAGGTTATGTATTCATGCCATTCTTTTTGCTCATTCTGTATTTGTTCAATCCTTTGCTCGTATTGTCTTTTGTGAATGTTTAATAGTTCGATATAGGATTTCTCTTCGAATGAGTGAACTTGGGAAGCCTCTAAAATAGTTCCAGTTTCCACCTTTTCTTTTATTTCACGAAGGAATCCTTTTTTTCTCCGGTAATCAAAGACAAAAAAAGATGAAAAAAGGATGGCCAGTATGAGCAGTAAATACAAAAGGTTGCTTACATCAATGTGCACGTTTGGATCGAGCCATATAATGATGGTTGTAATGGACAAGGCCAGGGAAAAAGTGAGTAAAAGCGGGCGATTATCGCGAAGGTAGCTTTTCCAATTCATTGCAATAAATATCCTTGTCTTTTCTTCGTTGTAATGGCGTCCCCAGCCCCGATTTCCTCCAGCTTTTTTCGCAGTCGATTGACGTTTACAGTAAGGGTATTGTCATCGATAAATTGTTCATCCTCCCATAATGACCGCATGATTTCATCCCTAGAAATAATTTGACCTGACTTTTTCATCAAGAGATAAAGGATTTGAAACTCATTTTTGGTAAGAGATGCTTTTTTACTCTGGCATTCGACAAAGGAATTCTGCAGGTTCAGGGTAAGCTCCCCAGCCGTAAGTAGCTCCTTGTCTAAATTTTGAATAGAGCTGGATCTTCTTAAGACGGCATTCATTTTTGCCACCAACACTTCTAGTGAAAACGGCTTTTGGATATAGTCATCTCCCCCCATATTCATCGCAATGACAATGTCCATACTTTGCGAACGCGATGAAATGAAGATAATCGGTACATCTGAAAGCTGGCGGAGCTTACTGCACCAATAAAAACCATCCTGAACGGGGAGGTTGATATCCAGAAGAATGATATGTGGACTTTCCTTTTCCGCTATGTGATCGATATGCTCGAAGTCTTCAACCAAAACGGGTTGAAAATTCCATTTTGTTAAGTATTGCCCCATTAAGGTTCTCAATTTATGATCATCTTCAATTATTAACACCTTGTACATGTTCATCACCTACGTTTTAGTATACAGAAAAGGGGAAATTTAGACCAAAAAAATACCCCGAAGGGTAGAAAAAAAGACAGGTTAATAAAATATTTTAGTAAGGGTGGTGTCTGTTACAGCCATCTATTTCTTCTGTGTATAGGTCGACAATGTGGGCGTCGTGGATCGCGCCCACAATCATATTCCTCTACAATATTTTTATTCTCAACAGATTGTGTAACGGGGTAGAAATGTTCAATTCTAGTAATGTTTCTGTTTAGGTTGACAATCCCTTGTCCGGAACAAAATTTCCTATATAATAAGGGTAAGACCATCGGGAAGTAGCTCAGCTTGGTAGAGCACTAGCATGGGGTGCTAGGGGTCGCAGGTTCGAATCCTGTCTTCCCGACTTATTATAGGGGACTGCCTGAAAAAACCCCTCAAAAAAGCAAGTGGAGGAAAACATTCGTTTTCTCCACTTGCTTTTTTGAGATCCTCTGAAAGTAGCTGGAGGAAACCTACTACTTTCAGGATGTTGTGGGCAATGCCATAATCTAAGCTCCAGATAGGGTATACCTTGTACCTTTTTTACGCTCGGGCAGTACCCAATAGCCCTTATTGGGTAGCTATTTGAATTTCCTTACCCATAAATACTCGATCTCTATTACACAGTATTTTTGTAATATCAAATATAAAAGGCTATCTAAAAAATGGGGTAACTGTATTAGGAAAAGCGTGTTTGGGACTTTTCTGACAGCTCCCTTTTTTTACATTTGGCTTAGTTCCTGATCGAATAGCAGCTTCTGATGTTCAATAATGTTGATGGCTTGGTCAGAGACACTGCTTAATTCTCTGTAAAGCTCTTTGGATGATTGTTCATCCCCTTCTTTCACCTCTTGATAAATTTTTTCAACTAATTGTCTTCTTCTGTGCCCAATCTCCCTTAATTTGTCTCCTAACTGTTCAAGCTGCTGAAAGTTCATTAGAAAGTTTCCTCCAATTTGTTTTTATGTTTATTATGTTCCCTTATTTTGAAGGATAGTCCTTTCTGGATGGAATGTGGGGAAGATAGGAGTTATTCCCTACTGATCAAGGCAGGATCAGACCTCATGATATTTCGAATTCCAAAATTATATATCCTACTGTGGTAGGAAATATTAAACCTATGATGATGGTAATGGGGCAATAAGAGCGATGCCATCTAGGAATAACTTAGAGAGGGGCTAGAAAAATGTGGCAAGTCCGAAGGAAACCTTGTTATGGAGTATTGCGCTGCCTGGATTTGGGCAATTTTTGAATGGGAGACTCGTCAAAGGAATCGTTCTCTTAATATTGGAGTTTGTCATCAACGTTCAGGGAAATTTCAATGAAATTATTCGGTTAAGCTTTCTTGGAGAAACGGAACATGCTATTGAACAAGCCAACTATCAGTGGTTAATGTTTTATCCTTGCCTGTATTTTTATGCTATGTGGGATGCGTGGAAGGACGCAGGAGGGGGAAAAGAGCGTTGTTCCTTTCTTCCATTTGTCATGTCCGCTTATTTTGTCACGGTTGGATGTATTTATTCTTCCCAGGTTCGTTTGTTTGGTGTGTTATTGGGTCCAGTTTGGCTCCCAATTTTATGTGTGATACCAGGCGTATTCATTGGTCTAGTGCTACAAAAACTTCTTACGGAAAGGTCAAGAATAGCCTAAGGAAATTAATGAATTGGGGAAAAAGTGCCTGGTCAATCATCAAAATGAGACTAGGCACTTATTTTTATTGGCTATTTTCGAAAGGAATATGGTTTTGGTATTTTAGAAAATCCAGATTGCAATAATGGTTGATGCAATCAACCCAATGATAACAGGCAGGAAGCTCTTTCTTACGAGCTCCATTACCGAAACTTTCGCAAATCCTGCCACAGCAACCAATGAGGACCAGGCAACGAGCGTTCCGCCTCCAACCCATATGGCCCCCATCTGACCAATGGCCCCTAATGTCTCCACATCCACTCCGACACTGTCACCCAATGCTCCTGATAGTGAACCCACTAATGGTAACCCGGAGAATCCTGATCCGTCTAACCCCGTAATCATCCCAATTAAAAGGATGCCGAAGCTAGCCAGAAGTGAGCTTTCCGGTATATATTGTTGGCCTGCAACGACTAAGTCAAATAGGAAAGAGGGCATTTCATCTGCATTTGTCCCTAGTATTTTCGCTGCTAATTCGCTGCTACCCATGAAGAAGAAACCTGCTATAGGAATGACGGGTCCCATCGCTTTGAAGGCGAAGAGGAACCCTTTGACGATATGATCACTAACATTGTTGAGAGAGGTCCGCAAATTCTTGAACATGCTGGCGATGATGAGGAGAATACAAGAGGATCCACCAATCAGCGCTGCTCCTGTACCACCTTCGATCGATGGGAGGGCATCAGAGAATTTTGCAAGAGCCATATACCCGATGATGATCAGGAATGTCAGAGGAACAAGAACAGCAAAGAGTAAGCTGAATTTGCTTTTTTGTGTGAGCTTTTCATCCAAATCTTCATCAACCTGGCTGTTTTCCTCTGACTGCTCCCAGGCAATCAAATGCTGATTAGAAGGCTGTAGAATATGTTTTCTCAGAAAAATATACGCTATTACAATTGCGACAATTCCTGTGATAATGGAGAGGACAAAAGCGCGGTCTGCTACCAAACTAACATCTGCCCCAGCGGCTGTTGCGGTTAAAGTGGGGGCGATTTGAATGACATAGTCTGAGGAGAGAGCCATTCCTTGACCAGCTAGAGAAATGGCAATTGCGGCACCAATCGGTGGCAGCCCATTTCGTACCGCTACAGGAATTAGCAAGGCGCCAACTAATGGGACAGCAGGTGTTGGCCAGAAGAACAAAGAGATGGCATAGGTGACAAAGATAATAACCCAGAAGGAAATATGTCCATTTTTCATGACCTTTTGAAAAGGTGTGATCATTTGTTGATCGGACCCTAGTGATTTGAGTGAATGAAGTAAGGCCGTCATGATGGCGATGATGAGAAAGATATTAAATAATTCTCCAGCGGCAGTCAAACTTGCATTAAAGATCGTTTGCAATCCAGCTGTAAAGGAATCTGTATATATCCAGCCGACCAAGAATGAGACGATAATCGAAGGAACAACTACATTTTGGCGAAAAAGCATCGTGAGAATAATGAAGACAGTACCAGCCAAGTACATCCAATGTGCTGCAGTAAGCTCCATGTAAAGAACTCCCTTCAAGCAAAATAAAAACTCTGTAACATAAGATATGCTTTCGTATGGGCTTTGGTGAGACACTATAAGTAATAGAAGGGATTTCTTTAATTAGAGGACCTTTTTTCATTTCATTGGAATGACTTACCTATTTATATCTATATATTGATAAGGAGGGAAGATGGAGGTGATCGTTTGAACATTATTGGGAAAAGTGTGATTCGAAAAGAAGCCTTTGACAAGGTAACTGGGAGGGCAAAATATACAGCGGATGAGCTTTCTGGCCCCTCTCTCCATGCAAGAATTGTAACAAGTCCCTATGGCCATGCAAGGATCCTTTCCATTGATGATTCACTGGCTAGAGAAATAACTGGAGTGCGGGCAATCATTGTAGGCAGCCATGAATTTCCTCTTACAGGAGAAGAAATTAGGGATCGACCTCCGCTCGCGGTCGATAAAGTTCGTTATTATGGGGAGCCGGTTGCCCTTGTTGTGGCAGATCGTTATGAAATTGCCAAGAAAGCCGCAGAGCTAATTGAGGTCAAGTATGAACTACTTCCAGTCATTAATTCTCCAACGGAAGCCTTAAAAGAAGATGCTCCTATACTCCATCCAAACCTAATGTCCTATGAAAAAATAGGAACTGCCTATCCTGTCGCCCATTCAAATATATCGAATGTCACCAAAATTCGTAAAGGAAATATAGAGAACGGCTGGAGCCAGTCGGAGGTTTCTGTGGAAGCGACCTATGGATTCTCTCCTTCTAGTCACTCGGCTATGGAAACGAGAGCTGCTACAGCGGAAATCAAGCCAGATGGTTATGTGCATATCACGACTTCCTCACAGGCTCCCTTTATGGTCAAAAGATTAATGGGCATCTATTTTGGGATAGACATTGGAAAAATCATTGTCGAGACCCCTTTGGTCGGAGGAGCATATGGAGGAAAGGCCCCAATTCAATGGGAAGTTCTCGCCTATCTAGCCTCTCGGGCAGTTGGCGGGAAACGGGTAAAAATTGTTTATACGAGAGAAGAGGATTTGACAACCGCTCCATGCCATGTGGGATTAGAAGCATTGGTCAAGATTGGGTGTACAATGGAAGGCGTGATTACAGCCGCAGAAATGGTGTATTGGTTTGATGGGGGTGCTTATTCCGATAAGGCAATCGATGTTAGCCGCGCAGGTGGAGTGGATTGTATAGGCCCTTACAATATTGACAATGTTTGGTGTGATTCACTATGTGTATACACGAATCATCCTTATGGCACCCCATTTAGGGGATTTGGCCATTCTGAGGTGCTCTTTGCCTTTGAACGAACGATGAATATGCTGGCAAAGAAGATTGGAATGGATCCACTTGAATTCAGGAAAAGGAATTCAATCCTACCAGGGCACACAACCCCTACACAGGTAGTATTAAACAAAAATACAGTTGGGTATCTACCGCCCTGCATCGATCGCTTGAAGGATTTGTTGGATTGGGATCAGGGAGAAATAACAGAGGTAGATGACAGAAGGATACGGGTAAAAGGGATCGCCTGCAGCTGGAAAACCTCTACGATCGATACGGATGCAAGCTCAGGTGTGATTATTACCTTTAACTCAGATGGAAGCATGAACTTAATGTCGGGGGTCGTGGAAATCGGAACGGGTACGAAGACGATTCTTGCTCAAATACTAGCGGAAAGAATGAAAATGGACGTCGAGCAAATTCATGTAAAAATGGATGTCCATACCCAAACGACACCAGAACACTGGAAAACAGTCGCAAGCAGGGGCGTCTTTATGGCGGGGCGAGCGGTGCTAGAAGCAGCGGAGGATGTCATTCGACAGATTAAGGATGTCGCCGCCTGTGTATTAAGAACCTCAACCGAGGATCTGGAGGTCGCCTTTGGAAGAGTGTTCTTAAAGGATGAACCAGAGGTTGGTTTAATGCTGAAGGATGTTGTGTATGGCTATAAATTTCCAAATGGAAATTCGATCGGTGGCCAAATTGTGGGCTATGGAAACTATATTCTCAGAAGAATGACCTATCTAGACCCTGAAACGGGTGCTGGTCAGCCCGGACCGGAGTGGACCGTGGCGGCTCATGGGGTTGAAGTAGAATATGATAAAAGGGATTTTACCTATAAGTTGGTGAGAGCTGCAACCGTAGTGGATATTGGGGTAGTCTTGAATCATAAAGCAGCGCTTGGTCAGGTGATGGGGGCGATGAGCATGGGATTGGCCTTTGCAGGAAGAGAGACCTTTGTTTTTGATGAATTAGGAAGGGTGATGAACCCACAGCTGCGAACATACAGGCCGATCCACTATGGTGAAAATCCCCGTTATCTAGTGGATTTCGTTATTAATCCTGTGGAGAATGCCCCCTATGGTTCAAGGGGGGTCGGAGAGCATGGCCTCCTAGGAATGCCTGCTGCTTTGGCGAATGCTTTGTCAATTGCAGCCGGTGTCGAATTAAATGAGCTTCCTCTCACTCCAGAATTAATTTGGAGAACGAAGGGGGCAGAGCTGTGATTCCTTATGATTTTGAGTATTATAACCCCTCATCGGTTGAGGAAGCGGTGCAATTATTTCAAACCCTTCATCATGATGGAAAGGAACCCATGTATTTTTCCGGAGGAACTGAAATTATAACCTTTGGAAGATTGAATATGGTGAGAGCGGGAGCCGTTATTGATATTAAGAATATTCCGGAGTGTCGTGCACTTGAATTCAATCAGGAGTCCTTATTTATTGGGGCTGCTAATGCACTGACAACTATCGAGGAAAGAAATCCGTTTCCATTATTGAGTCAAACTGTGAGCGAAATTGCTGACCGAACGGCAAGAAATAAGATTACCGTTGGTGGAAATATATGTGGTACGATTTTCTACCGTGAAGCTGTCCTGCCATTTTTACTTACGGATAGTTTAGTATTAGTGGCCGGTCATAGGGGGCTTCGCTCTGTTCCGATTAACGAAATCTTTCAGGAACAGCTTTTGCTGGAGTCGGGTGAGCTGCTTGTGCAAATGGTGACAAACCGGGCTTATCTTGAACAACCATTTGTCAGCATCAAGCGTAGAAGGCAATGGGACACCGGTTACCCACTCATTACCGTTGCCGCTCTTAAGGTTGGTCAGGAAATAAGGGTGGCAATCAGCGGTCTTACCGATTTTCCTTTTAGAGCGAAGCAAATTGAAGGTGCACTGAATAGAAGGGATCTTTCCGATGAACAAAGAATCGAGCTTGCACTTCATAGCTTAGACGTACTAATTTTGAATGATACGGAGGGATCTTCCCAATATCGCTTATTTGTGTTAAAGAATACCCTTCATGATGTGTTGCATGAGTTGGGAGGATAGGGAGATGAGGAGTTCGGATTC
>DLCS01000274.1:50769-51731 GCA_002480735.1 Bacillaceae bacterium UBA7792
CCCTCTTGATAAATGGGGAGAAAAGAGCTGTGACTTTTCGAAATGCCGACGTTCTTTTAGATGTATTGCGGTATCAATTAGGGTTAACGGGAGCAAAGCCGGGCTGTCTCAATGGTGATTGTGGGGCGTGTACGGTCAATATAGATGGGGCAGCTCAGAAATCCTGTCTTATGTTGGCGGTCGAAGCAATCGGAAAAGAAATTCTAACAATAGAGGGATTAAATGCTCCAATCCAAGGGGTGTTTGTCGATCAGTTTGCTTTTCAATGTGGCTATTGTACATCTGGTTTTATTATGAATGCTCATTCTTTGATAGAAACGAAGAAGAACCCTTCCGATGAAGAAATAACGGCCTGGCTCGAATCGAATATTTGTCGCTGTACAGGATATATGGAAATTGAAAAGGCAGTGAAATCCGTGATTCACTTGCCTAAGGGGCCATAGAAGCGGGAGGTCGTGAGAATGGTACAGGATGACTTCGGTATCATCGAGTTGGCCATGAAGAGCATCAAGCCGTGTGTGCTAGCCACGATCATTCATGTCGAGGGAACGGATTATTTAAAGGAAGGGACCTCGATGTTATTTTTTGAGGACGGCAGCAAAATGGGCCTTATTAGCCCTGGCTGTCTTGAGGAGGATTTGAGCCATCGGGCCCAAGAGGTATTGAAAAATGGAATGAGCCATACGGTTATGTATGATTTAAAGATAACGGATGAGGAAACATGGGAATTAGAGATGGGCTGTGGAGGAACTCTTTATATTTTGTTGGAGCCCGTGAATAAACGCTTAAAGGGACATTTACAGCAGGTCCATGAGCAGTTATCGATGGGCAGAGAGGTCCTTCATCTAAAGAAATTAAACGGGGATTTTCAAGTAGAATCCTCGGGATATTTTGCAAACGCTGAAAAGTATTTTGGCGATAATGACCGTGAGCATTTGGCATATCAGAAAAAGGGTACTCAA
>DLCS01000152.1 GCA_002480735.1 Bacillaceae bacterium UBA7792
GCAGCAAATCGTCATTACCGAAATACCCTTTGAGGTGAATAAAGCCAATCTCGTCAAAAAAATTGATGAATTCAGGGTCGATCGGAAGGTAGAAGGAATTTCAGAGGTTCGAGACGAAACGGATCGTACGGGCTTAAGAATTGTCATTGAATTAAAAAAGGAAGCGGATGCTGCAGGGGTACTAAATTATCTATTTAAAAATACTGACCTCCAGGTTACCTATAGCTTTAATATGGTAGCTATCCATAATCGCCGGCCAAAATTAATGGGGTTGGCAGAGCTATTGGATGCCTATATCGAGCATCAAAAGGAAGTTGTTACGAGAAGGACGCAATTTGACCTCCAAAAAGCAAAGGATCGTCAGCATATTGTTGAAGGTCTGATGAAGGCCCTTTCAATATTGGATGAAGTCATTGCCACGATCCGCGCATCGAAGGACAAGCGCGATGCAAAAGACAACTTAATTATCAAATTCCAGTTTTCTGAAGCACAGGCGGAAGCGATAGTTTCCTTACAGCTGTACCGCTTAACTAATACCGATATCACTGCATTGCAACAGGAAGCGGAAGAGCTTGCAAACAAGATTGAGGAGCTTTCGAGTATTTTAGAAAGTGAGCGCAAGCTTTTATCCGTCATTAAGAAGGAATTAAGGGATGTCAAAAAACGCTTTGCCGACCCAAGGCGTACGCAAATTGAAGCGGAAATTGAGGAAATCAAGATCAATCTTGAGGTATTAGTCGCAAGTGAAGACGTCATTGTGACCGTCACCAAGGAGGGCTATGTAAAAAGAACAAGCCCCCGTTCCTTTGCCGCCTCAAATGGACAGGATTTCGGTATGAAGGATAGCGACCGATTGCTTGCAAAGTTAGAGATGAACACAACAGATGTTCTCCTTCTTTTCACAAATAAAGGCAATTATTTGTATTGTCCTGTTCATGAGCTTCCAGATATTCGCTGGAAGGATCTAGGTCAGCATGTTGCCAATATCGTCCCGATTGACCGCGATGAGGTAATTGTACAAGCCTTGGCTGTGCCAAAATTTGAGAAAGAAGCCTATCTTCTTTTTATCACAAAATACGGCATGGTGAAGAAGACGGAGCTACATGCATACAAAGCCCAAAGATACTCAAAGCCGCTTGTTGCGGTGAATCTCAAAAAGGGTGATGAAGTCATCGATGTCTTTGAAACAGATGGGAAAAAAGAAGTCTTCCTAACTTCTTATCTTGGCTACGGATTAAGATTTTCCGAGGAAGAAGTCAGCATCGTGGGCGCACGTGCTGCAGGTGTAAAAGGGATGAACCTGAAGGAAGGGGATTATATTTCAAGTGGAAATATCATTGATTCTTCCAAAGACGAAAGTGTCGTGATTGCAACTCAACGTGGTTCGGTGAAGAAAATGAAGCTGACTGAATTTGAACTGACAACAAGAGCGAAGCGTGGGGTTGTTATGCTGAGAGAACTCAAATCCAATCCTCACCGCGTGATTGGGGCAGTTATCGTAAAGGCTGGGGATGAAGTTTTCATCCAGTCTGAGAAAGGACAAATTGAATCGATACATGCATCGGAATTAAGATACAACGACCGCTATACGAACGGTTCCTTCCTTATTGATGAAGCAGAGAGTGGACAAGTCATGACAATATGGAAGGTTGAAGCGGAAAAGGAATCAGAAGAAAATAAGAGCTAACGAGAGGTCCCTGCTTGAATTTGCAGGGTCTTTTTTTGTTCATCTCCGTCTTAGGTCCGAGAGGAAAACCATCAAAAGACCCTAACCTTAGATGGTAAGCTTTACTAAAATTAAGTTAGATGAAAGAAATTCATGGAAATTGAACGGTTTTTGAATCATTTGCCTAATTATGAAGCTTAACGGAGAGGAAGTTTTATCATGGAGAATGCGATTAAAAGAAACATTCGCTTGTTTTTAACAGGAAAACTAACGGCAGCCCTTGGATCATCCATTTATGGTTTTGTCATCGGGCTCTATATTCTGGCAGAAACGGGATCGAGCTTAAATTTTGCGATTACATTGTTGTTAAGTGTGTTACCCCACGTTCTCCTTGCCCCATTGGCTGGGACGCTAAGTGATCGGTGGGATCGTAAGAAGTTAATCATTTTTTCTGATTTTGCTTGTGCAATTTGGTTAGCCATTATCTTTGTGATTTTTACATATTTTAATCAAGAAATCTGGGTGTTATATTTGGCAACCACCATCCTGAATATTCTCAACACCTTTTACTCCATTGCCGTCACATCCGCCATTTACAATATGGTCGGCCCAGACTCTCTTCAAAAGGCAATGTCTCTGAACCAGGCAGCTGTTTCAATTTCTACAATCTTAGGACCTGTTTTGGGAGGGGTATTATTTGGGTTCTTCCATTTCTCAACCTTTATGATTATTAATATCATTACCTTTACGATTTCTGGGCTTGCGAATATATTTATCTCTTATCATTTATTTGCCGAAAAAGAAGAAGAAGAGTCTCAAAAAAGCATTCTAGCAGAATTAAAAGACGGTTTGGCCTATGCAAAGAATCAACCATTCTTAAAAAGTCTCATCATGGTTGCTATTTTTCTAAACTTCTGGTTTGCTGTTTTTCCTGTTGCTTTACCGTATTTAGTTCTTACTGTAAGAAAGATGGAGGCTTTTCAGCTTGGCATTATAGAAGGGGCTTTTTCCGTTGGCATGCTCGTCATGTCCATTATTCTCTCGCAGAAACAAGAAATTAAAAAGAAGGAACTTAGTATTATTGGCGGGCTTTTTGGGATGGCCATTGTCTTAATGTTAATCGGGGTTCCTGGTATTTCTGGATTCGCTGGCATCCCTAACACGATTTTCTTTCCATATTTAATCGTTCTCGTCTTATTTTTGTCATCCTTTATCATGTTGATCAATATGCCGATTATGGTGTTGCTACAAAAAAGCACGCCAGATGTCTATCGCGGACGGGTCATGTCTTTGCTTGAAACAGGAGCAAGTGCGATGACACCGCTCGGATTCATTCTCTTTGGACTGTTACTTGAAAAAATCCCAGTCTGGATTTTATTAGTGTTCTGCGGCTTATGTGTGATTGTTCTGATCCTCCGAACCTTAAAAGAAAAAACTCTCATCCAGCACTTGAGAAAAATTGAAAATGAAGAAGAAGTCGCAATGGAAACGTCGGTTTAGCCGGCGTTTTTTGCTATATTACATCATTTTTCCAATTTGGGGCATATTAAACTCACCAAGTTCTGAGGAGTGGATATGTATGAGGAAAGAATTCATCATTCTTGTGGCTGCGTTTTTTATCATGTCCTTAACAGCATTTTCAGCTGTCTATGCCCTTGAAGAAGAGAAAAAACCTGTCCTTATTACCGAGAAAATCGCAGATATCACAGGAGATGGGGAGGAAGAGAGCATCTATTTAAAGGGGGAAGAATATCAAGAGGATAGTCTACACTTTAAGACTATTTTTATAGAGGTTCGTGAAAAAAATGGGCGTACCCATAATATGGAATTTGATGGGGGATTTGAACCAGCGATTTGTATGAGGGATTTTAACGATGATGGCGTAAAGGATGTACTTGTGACGATAAATACCGGCGGCAGCGGTGGAATCCTCAACCACCATCTGTACTCCCTTAAGGATTCCAAGGTTACCGATCTTATGACACCAGAACCATTAGTGATTTCTGGACAATTTCTAGATAAGTACAAAGCAAAAATTACGATTGAAAATAACCATAAATCCCATAAGTTTGACCTAAAGGAGCGGGCAAAGGATTATGAACTAAACGGGCTATATCATAATGGGAAATTAAATGAACCAACTGAGTTAATTATGGGAGGATTTGAGCGGCTTAAGCCCATAAAAATTAAGGGTAAGAAGTGGGGCTTGCGAGGAAATCAAACAATAAGCGGAGCAGCTCATGCGGATGTTATTGGTAGAGTGGAATCCACATGGATCCTTAAAAATGGGGTCTGGGTATTATTAAGCACAAAGGTATTTGAGGCAAATATGAAGCAGCAGAAGTAGGCTACATTTATAAAGTAAAGCTCTTTTCTCAAACATAATTGCTTTTGAACAAATAGTAGTTAGACAAAACGATGTTTGATTCAGTCTATCTGTAGAAACAACGAAGAAAAGTGCGGCCCATTCTATACGTATCGCACGCCTAGAATGAAACGGAATGGCCAGCATTATGGACATTCCAGAACCATAATCCGTGCGAAAACAGTCTAAAGTAAGTAGGCACTTGTCACCCTTGTTATTATTTAACATATATTACAACAAGTAGAATAATTCATCATTTAGGGGGGCTTCTGCAATGAGTAAGTTTGATCCTTCTAGCTTAAGAGTGACCTTTTTGCCACCTGTCACCCCTTTTAAGCCAGTTGATGAAAGAAAATATACGATGACGCATTCGGATGAAACAGGGGAGTTATTCTTGACGGTTGGTTATTGCTATGATGAGAGCTGCATTGATCCAAAGTTTCGTGACGAGGTGCTTGCTGAATGGACGCCACGAATGGGTCAGTATGTATTAAGCGGGAAAGTCTATGTAAGCGGCGGGGAATTTGATGAGCAGTATTCGAAAATCCGTTTTATGATTTTTCAGCGTGAACTAAAGCTAGCCCTAACAGCCATTGTCTATGGTGACAGAGCTTTTTATCAGTATTACCCATGGCTTCTTGATTCACCAATCTATATTCAATTCGAATCTACCTATCCTTTATATAATCAAATACTGTACTTTGGCACCCCGAGACAATACTTAAATGCAGCCCTTCAGGAAACTGTTTCGTAACACAGGAGATAACCACCCTGTGTTTTTTGTTTTTCCCTTATGCGCTGTTCTTTTCAGGTCAATGCAGGATTTCATTGGAAAGACTTAGAATTAAATAGATTAGATACTTAAAAGGGGTGAGGGGGATGTCGATTTTTCCGTTTTGGCTCTATGATGGAATAGGAATAGCGGAATTATTAAAGAAAAAAGAGATTTCGATGAACGAGCTTTTGACAGCTGTTATTGCACGGATTGAGGAAAAAAATCCATCTATTCAAGCAGTGATTCATAAAATCTACGAGCATGCGGAGAGGGAGTTGGAGTTAACTGCTGATTTTGCGGGAGTGCCAATTGTTTTAAAGGATATCGCACAAGAGATTAAGGGTGAGCCCATTACATCTGGATCAAAAGCATACGAGGGCTTTATTGCAAAAGAAGATTCCGAGTTTGTGAGACGGGTAAGAAATACAGGTGCGGTCTTTATGGGGATAACGAATGTACCCGAATTTGCGTTAATGGGGATTACTGAACCTTCTCATTACGGACCAACTCGTAATCCTTGGAATACTGACTATACTCCTGGCGGATCAAGTGGTGGTTCAGCCGCTGCTGTTGCTGCCGGACTTGTGCCGATGGCTGGAGCAAATGACGGCGGTGGTTCTATTCGTATCCCTGCTGCCTACTGTGGATTATTTGGCTTAAAACCAACAAGGGGAAGAACACCAGTAGGAAGAAGTTTCGGCAGACATTGGCAAGGTGCCTCTGCTGACCATATTCTTTCCAGGTCCGTTCGGGATAGTGCATTAATGTTGGATCTAATAAAGGGGTATGAAAAGGGAGCAGCTTTTCCGGCACCACCTTTTGATGAAAATTATTTTGAATGTATTCAGAAGCCGCTTGGAAGACCGCTGCGTATTGCATTTTCAGTTACTTCTCCAATTGGTGCTGAAGTGCATGAAGAGTGCAAGCAAGCAGTTATGAAAACAGTCGAAATTCTAGAAGCCATGGGGCATCAGGTGGAAGAAAAAGAGACGGGAGTTGACGGAAGGAAAATCGCTAAGAGCTATATGACCATGTACTTCGGGGAAGTAGCTGCTGGGCTTGCTTCATTAGAAGAAATCCTTGGGCGAAAGGTAAAAAGGACTGATGTCGAGCCGACAACATGGCTGTTGGGTCTGCTTGGCAAGGTAACAAGTGCCGGAGAATGGGTCCTCGCTTTAAGAGAGTGGGACAAAGCAGCTTTCTTAATGGAAGATTTTCACGAGACCTACGATCTTTACGTAACTCCGACAACCGCTTTTCCTCCAGCAAAAATCGGAGAACTCGCCTTAAAATCTTCTGAAAATACGATGATAAAGGTTATTGATACATTGAGGCTAGAGTCACTCGTCAAAAAATCCGGGTTTATTGACCAGCTGATTGAAAACTCCTTGAAGCGTACACCTTTTACCCAGCTGGCCAACTTAACAGGACAGCCCGCAATGAGCGTTCCGATGCATCTTACAAAGGAAGGCCTCCCAATTGGTGTTCAATTTATGGCAGCAAAGGGGAGAGAGGACCTGCTTTTTGCCATGGCAGCAGAATTAGAGAAAACGGATGAATGGATAGATATCTTGAAATGCCCGATGATGGTGTAGGATATTATGTTAACTAAATTATATGTGAAATCCGGTAATTAAATTTGTTTTAAACAAAAATAAATTTGAGCAAACTCTCTAGGATTTTCTTTAAAGTAGCCAAAAATACTGTTGGCTACTTTGTATTAGAATTTTGAGATTGGCTGAACGTAATTGATGGTCTGGCAAATCTATCTAAGATAGCGAAAATATACAAAGGTTAAAACTTAATGATTACTGAACGATCCAACATGTTTTTTTTATTCCATCTCACTATCTTAAGTATACTTAGATTATGAGATGGAATATTTATTATTTTTATAGCTTCCTATAATATATATTATGTCCATGGCGTTGTTTTAGATTAGCATAATTTAAAACCAAATGACTCCTACTCTATCCGATGCCTATGACTTTGATTCTTTAAAGTACTTACATCTATATAATTTATACTATACTCAATAACATCGTTAATAAATAAATGCTGTTCTTTTGCAAAGTCTCTAGTTTTATTTAGTAATTCCTTATCATATGTACTTTTGTACTGTATACGATCTTTGGGTCTCAAATCTTTGTTGTATTGAATGCTACCGTGTGATAATAGATTTTTTAACCCATTTTCAATTAAATAGTTTACGTGAGTATTATACTCCTGTGCCATTAATTGTAACTGATCAAGGCACGCTCTGCTAATATTTGTCCTGAATGCTATTCTTGTGGTGTCAGTTATTGCTATTAATCCATCTCTTGTTTTTTTCCACATACAAATCCCTCTCTCCTAATACTATTAAATTTCATGTGATCTCTGTGTCAATAATTCTCTTTTATAAAAAATAAAGTTATCTGTAGCATTATTGTAAATAATATCTGCTAGTTTTGGAAGCTCATATTTCCCTTTAACCCAAACCCTATATACCACATTTCCAGATGGGTTCATTTCTGATGTTATCTCAGATCTAAGCTTCCAAGATTGAAATATTGATAATAATCCCTCAGCAAATGATAGACTACCCGTTGTTACATTCATTACATATCCTCTTTTTTGTACACAACCATCCCCGTCAATAATCCCTCTAACGAAGGAGGGCAAAAATTCTTCAGGTACATTCGGAAATGGAACAGTAAATGATTTTTTCGGACCAATACCCATTTCTTCTAGATCTTTTTTGATTTCTTTGGAGTTAATAATAAGCGATGGAGTCTGCATGGTTGGACCATATGGGGCTAAAACATAATCGGCTTCCATGTAATTAGCGATAATACGGAGAATCCTTTCATCCTTTTGAGAAAAGGTTATACTGTGCGCCTTTGAGTTAACATGCCCATCGGTGATGAAAATTCCAAGTACCCATGCCATTTCATGGGACCAATTTTTAAAGAAATCTTCGTTGACTTTATGCTTTCTTGGACGCCCAGAAGATTGCTCACGATTCATCTCTATCCCATGCTTGTAGATGACATTTCGAATCGCTCGGTCAGAAAGCCCGATAATTGGTTCCATCTCCTTAAAGGGCATCCCGCTTTTATACATTTGAATAATCTCCTCATCAGTAATTCCAGGGTTTCTAGGCATATTCTCATTCCCCTTTTCAAGAATTTTTTATACTCCAAGGGATCTTTCGTCGCCTTTTGATGAGTTTGCTTTCCGACATATTCCCTATATTTTATTATAACATAGAAACAGAACAAATGTTCCTATTTTGTAAAATTTATAAAAACCTCCCTAATTGTCCATATTCACTTTTTCTAAGTGTTTGTCCATTCAAAAGACAAGCTCTTACATATTTTGTTTCATAAGAGGATTTCTTCTAATACAACTAGAGCTAAATTAGCTCTATATAAAAGGAGTTGTTTAAGTGATATTTATTGGCTCGGTTTCAATTCAAAATGTAAGTGGTGGGAATGTTCAATTTGGAAATATCGTCAATATGTCTCCAACATCGGCGTCAAAATCTACTTCTGGTGCTGGTTCTGAAAATGAAGGTATGCTAATCTTAACTACTTCAGGTTTTAGTCTATCTACTTCAATCCCAACAGCTTACAAGTACGACGCCACCAAATCTAATTATTTCAGCAGCCCTAAACCCAGCTGTACCAAGCCAAAGAGCTTGATGGAACAGAAAAATCGTTAATATGCAAAAAGCACTTCATTTTTTTAACTGAAGTGCTTTTACTTTATGCAATACATAAAAAAATCTTGATTCTAAGTAGTCGCTACAAGGAATTCCTCACCGCTTGGCAATTGAAGTCCATCTGTTCGGCCGGTGAAGTAGCGCTTGTTAAGTTCGGCCGAGGAAATGTGCTGGACTTCTCGAAAACCAGCCTCGCGTGCCATCTCCAACATTTCCGGCGGAGTAAAGAAGCTGATGAAAGGTGTGCCACTTGCTTTTGCCCCTTTTTCCGCAGTATCAATCTCAGATTGGTTCTCAGGTTCCGTTAGTTCAAACGGCAACAAAAATGTCATGGCCAGAGTAGAACCAGGAGCGAGACTCGCAACCTGACGAAGCGTCGCGGTGATTGCGTCCTTGGTAAGATATTGTGTGACGCCTGTGGAGGCCACCACGGCTGGGCGATCCGTGTCGAAACCGGCATTCTTGAGTTGCTCCCACCAAGACGAACCTACCTCGAAATCGACTGAAACAAAACGTAGCCACTCCGGAATTCCAAAACCGAGTGCAATTAGACGTTGTCTCTTCCAAGCCTGTGTACCGGGTTGGTCCACCTCGAAGACCCTCATCTGGGAGGCAATTTCTGATCGGCGTTGTGCAAAAGTATCGAGGCCAGCACCTAGGATAACATACTGAGTGACATCTTTAGCGAGCTGTTCGGTGACTAAATCCTCAATGAAGCGGGCACGGGCCACGATGGATGCTCTAAAGCCACTGGAAAACTTAGGATCCATATCTGGTCTTTGGCGCCATTCATCATCTGGGTCTACTAGTCGTAGGCCGAACAGCTCGC
>DLCS01000109.1:0-4994 GCA_002480735.1 Bacillaceae bacterium UBA7792
ATCCCAAGAAAAAAGTAGCTCCCCAGCTTTTGCGAGCTACATAATCTCAATATCCAATGAATTGATTTGGGACACGAGGAGATCCTCGTATTTTTTTTGCGCAAGATAAAGAATTTCCTGTTGGTTGACATCAGGATTTTCCTTTTTCACTTGGCTAATTAAATCATTTTGCACCTTTTGGGAGAGAATAATCAGTTTATATTGTTTTTTCTCTTTATCCCAGAATTTCTTTTCGCCATAGTCTTGAATCATATCCTTAGCAACCTTTTGTTCTTCATACTGTTTCCGGACATTATCAATTTCTGACTTCACTTCTGCGCTCGTCGCCTTATAACCCTTTTCCTCACCTAGTAAAGCCATCGACCGCAGCCGGATGATTTGAGTTAGGAGTTGGTTTTGATCCTGCACAAGCTTTTCTTGATTGTCCCAATAAGCTAATTTTTCATCTAGTTCCTTGCCCTTATACTCCTTTTTCGCATTTTCACGGTTGATGGCAATATGGAGGCCATTGATAAAGCGGTAGAATTCAATGTCCTCCTTTGTAACCCATTCTCCGTTTATCAAAGCGACCCCATCCGCTTCCTTTACCTCATATTCAATGACCTTCTCAATCGTCTTTCCGTTCTGTTTGATGTTAAAGACAATTTCCCATTTTCCAGCCATGGAAAGCTGAAACTCTGTCGAATAGATCCCCTTTCCCTCCTCGGTAAAGGTTACTTTCTCTTTTCCATGGTCCATTTCCACCATCGAAAAGGTCGCATCAATCTTCAAATCCTCAACTGGGCCATCATCATCTGTTACCTTAATGGCAAAGGTTGAGGGCTTGTTTTGTTTAAAATAAAGATCCTTATCGACCTTTAAGGTCAAATTATCTGATCCACAAGCTACAAGGAGTAAAAGGAGACTACCAATCCCAAATATCCACCATTTCTTCATCTTAATTCTCTCCTAAGCGTTGAGTTTGTAAAAAATCGTCGACCGTATATTTGGTCATTTTATGATTCTCAAGAAATGCAACATGGGTACAAAGTTGTTTGATTTCATCCATATGATGTGAGGACAAGAGAATCGTTTTTCCGTGCAGTGCTCCGAGTGCGTCCAGCACTTCCTTTCTTCCAATCGGGTCAAGACCACTTGTTGGCTCATCCAGCACTAAAATATTGGAGTCCTGGTATAGAGTCACGGCTAATCCCAATCTTTGTAGCATTCCCTTCGAATACCCATGTATCACATGATGGCGATCATCCCAAAGATTGACGGATTTTAATAATGCTTCAATTCTTCCTTCATCCACCTTGTTGGAAACCGCTTTGGCGAAAAAAACCATATTGTCCATCCCTGTTAATAAGGGATAAAGCATAAATTTTTCAGGAAGATAAGCAATTTCATTGCTTGACCGTCTTTTTTTCTGCAAGACTTCTACTCCATTAATGATAATCTTTCCCTTTTTAACGGGAAGAATGCCAAGCAGGCTATTGATGAAGGTTGATTTACCGGCGCCATTTCTACCAACAAGAGCACAGATTTCATTCTTCTCAATAGTTAAATGAACATCGTCTAAGACCGTTTTTTTGCCAAAGGACTGATAGAGATGTTGAACCTCAATCATTCAGACCCCTCCTTCCGATGAAAGGCAGCACCACAAACAAATGATAATAGAACCAACAGAATGACATTCCCTAGTAAGAACAGACCAGGTTTCATCCACATAAAGGATTGAAGAAGCTTGGACATATGTTCAAAGGAATAAACACCAAGGGATGATTCCAAAAACATTCTCGCCGCCTGAAGTGGATTTAGGAAATATAGACTTGAGAATAACTTCACATTTTCATAGCTAACATCCGGCAAGAAGGACAATAGAATAAAGTCATGCAAAAAGAAAAAGTAAAACCAAATGGCGATGGTAAAACCAACAATTTGCATTCGCGTGCGGCTTATACTGCCAACAAAAATCCCAATTTGCGTAAATACAAGCACCAAACAAATGACCGATAGTAAGTAAAAACCATAGGCCGACCACTCTATTTGATAGAAGAATTTCAAAGGGATTACATATAGAAAAAACCATAGTATCATCGGTCCAAGGAGGACGGATTGAACGGCTATACTTTTCTTAAAAAGAAAGCTGGGAAAGCTATCTCTCCTTGTTAAAAGCATAATCAATGTTTTTTGTTCCTTTTCCTGAAAAAGTGCAAAGGCCCCCAAGAACAAGCAAAGGATAGGGATGAAATATACGAATGCATCAAATAAATTGATTAAAAGAACATAGAATCCTTTATCAATGGAAAGAGAAGAGGAACGAACCAATAAGCTAATTGAAACGAGAACAATGATGGCAAACGATAGCCAGAGCCCTTTTCCCTTTAAATTTTCCTTCCATTCCTTCCAAACGTAATGCATATCCATTGTCTCCCTTTTATTAAAATAACGAATAGGATCATTCCTGCGACCAGCCATCCAAACCAGCCAAAATTCATTTCTTCCTTTTTTACCAGTGGGTGGGGATCCTCGAACATCCTCTTGTCCTGATGGAAAAACTGATTGAGCTTTTCATAAATCTGAGTTGCAGGGCTTTTTAAAAATAGGTAGGTGAGTTCTTGGTCCTCAATTAATTCATATAGGGAGGACTGATAGGCGACAGGCTCGTCTCCTATTCCATCCTGATTTAAATCGAGGACAGGGAAAGAATTTCCCCAGTAATTCCCTTTTCCCTTATCACTCCAGCTATTTCTTCCCTCTCCACCAAGGGTTGCAACAGGAATGATATTTTCCTCAATATCATTCAGTGAAAATACTTGTTCATTGGAGCTTGCCCACAGTTCTATCCCTATTTGATTTTTCATGATTTTGTTTCCTTTAATCGAGCTATTGGTTGCTTGGTCTAGGTATAGTCCTCTCTGATTAAGGAAAAAGGTATTGTCCTCAATGGCTGTATTCTGAGCCTGTAAGAGCAATAAGCCAAAGGATTTGTAGCCATAGTTAAAAATAAATTTATTGTTCTTAAGGTCAATATCATTTGAATTCATGATGGCCGCTCCACCAGTATTAAAGGTAAATGTATTATCTTCAAAGGAATTGAGGTCTGAGTACATATAGTGAAGACCATAGCGGGTATCACTAATCTTGTTATTGATAATGGAATTCCCGTTCGCATAATCAAAAAACATTCCATCTCTAGTCGCTTGGACAACATTATTTTTTAACACATTGTCATTGGCATAATAGATATGGAGACCGTTGCCCTGATTCGCAATCTGCCCTTTTCCAAGGCCTGTAATATGACAATTCTTGATGGTATTATGATGGGCTTGACTCAGATAAATACCGTGAAAAGAGTGTTTAATGGTTACACCATCAATTAAATTATGATTGGTATATACCTTGATCGCAGCATACTCCTCGGGACTATTTCGATCCAAGCTGCTATTCATCACGGTCAAATTTCGGATTTTTACATTTGGAGAGCGGACGGAAATGACATTTCCCGTACGGTCCCCTTTAATGACTGTTCCTTTTTGTCCAATGATTTCAACAGGCTTATTAATCGTTATATTTCCTTCATACGTCTTATTTTCTAGCCGGAGAACTGCCCCTCCTTCTAGGGAGTCAATCTTCTTCTGCAAATTCTCAGCTGCTAGGCTTTGATTCGGTAAGGATATCAGAATACCTATGGTCAAGAAAAATAAGAACGCAAGCTTTTTCATTTTTTTCGATCCTTCCATAAAGGAATTAATAATAAGATAAATGCAGCAATGACGATATAGGTTCCGATCCCTAGATGGCTGTAGGTAGTAAAGTTAGCAATTACGTTTTTTCCTATGATAGGGGGAACAAAGGGTTCCATTTCAATCGGAGCCATCGGGTCTAAATTTGTTCCATATTCTTTAAGGGCCGACCACAAATCCCATACACCAACCGCTCCGCCGATGATAAAAATGCCAATAAGTCCATAGAGGTAAGCCCTTTTTCGAATAATTGCTCCAATGAGAACAAGGACAGCTAAACCTCCAATTAAATAGGGTAAGTACTTAAGTTCAGGAAAGCTTTCTTCGCTAAATTGTGCCATCCCAATATAGTGGTTGAGTCCGTTAATTTGACCAAGCTCACCCTCGAGATGATCCGGATAGACAATGATATTTAAGCCCTCTGGATATTGTGGGGCAAAGAACTCCATTCTCCACCATGGGAAAAATAAAGAAATGACAATCAGAATAGCGGAAATAGCCATGATAATGGATGATCGTATAGAAAGCCGTTTTCCATTCAATGTAAACACTTCTTTCTGTAATATACAGGAAGGGCATCATAGAATTTATGATACCCTTTCCCTTTGGTGATTATTTTTTAGGTTTGACTAATAGATAGCCAGTCATTTCTTGATGTAATGCTGAACAGAAGTTTGTACAGTAGAGCGGGAAAGTTCCAGCTTTATTCGCTGTAAATTCAAGTGTATTCGTTTGACCAGGCTGAACCTCCATATTTAGGTCGTATTTGTTAATTCCAAATCCGTGGGTAATATCCTGGTCTAAGTCAACGTTCGTCAAGTGGATAAATACCTTATCCCCTTCGTTCACTTCAATGACATCTGGACGCTTTGCTTTCGCATCAAAAATGAATTTTGAACGCATTGCTAATCCGTATACATGAACCTCATTGCCTTTTCGTTCAATTCTAGTTTCCTCTGCTTTTGTAACAGCAGCTGGATTTTTCTTATCAATATCGTAGATAGGAATCGTCTTAATTTTGTCTGCCTTAATCATCTGAGCATAGTGTGGCTCAGGGTCAACTGGTGCTGATTGGATAATTTCCATCTTATCTCCAGTTAAGTCAATAAGCTGCATAGACTCTGGATGGGATGGCCCTACAGATAAGTAGGAATCCTTAGCAAGCTTGTTCAGTGAAACAATATATTTACCATCTGGAGATACCGTGTCCCCTTCAGCCGCTGCCGCATGTCCTGGTGAGTATTGAACAGCTACACGGTCTAATGT
>DLCS01000109.1:5076-6375 GCA_002480735.1 Bacillaceae bacterium UBA7792
CCGGTCTAATGTTTCACCAGTATTTGGATTCCATTTGACAATCTCAGAAGAAATGAACATCGTTGTATAGGCCATACCCTTATCATCAAATTGTGTATGAAGTGGTCCAAGGGCATTCTCAGGGTTCACTTCTCTTTCCATTACGGATTCATATTTAAGAACTGGAATTCCGTTACGTTCGCCATCAAATTCTTTGTTTTCAATTGCTTTGAATGCTTTTTCAAAAGAGAACACAGTCATGGCTGGTGCAAGCTTACCTGAGGCAATAAAGCGCGTACCATCAGGAGTTACGTCTACACCATGTGGTGATTTGGCAACAGGTACAAGGTAAATGCCGCCTTTTTGTTTTTCAGGGAAAATCATTTTTTGACCATCTACATCTTCGTACTCGCCATTTTTAACTTTTTGCTCAAGCTCTTTCCAGTTGAAAAGAACAATATAGTCACGGTCCGCTTGAGAAGCGTTGATTTCTAAGTTCGTTGTTGCTTCCTCTGTGTTATAGGTAGTCATAACCGCCCAGTCTTTAGACATCTTCTTACCAGCGTCGGATAAGTCATAAGACCATGGTGGAAGTGCAACTTGATAAGCAATGTTTAGCTTTTCGTTTTTCTCATCAAAGGTTACCGCTGACATAACTCCGCGGTATTTTTCACTATAGTCATCTAATGATTCATATTTACTTCCAAGTGGTACAGCAAAACGTGTTGGAAGGAACATGTATTCAGTGTTCTCGGTAACGAATGCTGCACAGTGAGGACCACTTGTATTCGGGACATCAATAATATCTCTTGTTGTGAATGTTTCTAGATTTACAACAGCCGCACGACTATTCGCTACGTCAGTAGCAAATAAGTACTTCCCGTCATATTCTCCGTTTGTTTCAGAAATCGCTGGGTGATGGAGGTCGCCCCAAGTATAATTACCTAACATTTCCTTTGTATGTTGATCGTAGCCATACCCAGTTGCTGAATCTGGAGAAAATACTGGAATGGTACGAATTTTACGCATGGATGGAACTCCGTAGACGAACATTTGTCCAGAGTGACCACCTGAGGCCATTAGATAGTATTCGTCTTTTTCTCCGAATGGGACATAGACCTTTTCAGCATTGGATTTATTCTTGTTCGCTGTATCTGTTGAAGCGGATCCAGAAGGACCTGATGAGAAGTCAGCGAAAAACACAGTTGCGGCTAGAAGTCCAGCAGCTAAACCTGATACAGCAGGTACCCATTTTTTCATGCTTGTTTACTCCTTCCTTTATTTAGCTTCTGATTCTGTCTTCAATTGTTCAACGATTTG
>DLCS01000267.1 GCA_002480735.1 Bacillaceae bacterium UBA7792
AAAACAGTTTAGTTGATTCCCTTCATCCTTATTAAACCATATTCTTATCGTATTTGTGAACATTTTTTGAATTTTTTTTGACCAAAGTGTGAACTTTTGTATTCCCAGTGTTTTTTGGGTCGTTGTTTTCTTAAAATAACTTCATATTTCCACAGATTCTGTTCTTTTATGTACTTGTCTTATTTCTACAAACATATAGAAACACTAGGCAAATCTGCTCCTGTCCCTCCTTCTTGATGAATCTTTCCATTGGTAAATATGGGAATACAACTCTTATATATTTCTAGCAAACTCCGATCTATTTTGCAACCTTTTTACTATAATAACGGTGATTAATTTATATTCCGTTGTAAAATGAGCTTTTTTTGTGTACTATCATAAAAGTGACTAGTTAAAAGACTCTTTTGCTGTCATTTTCACAAAATATTCGTTATATTGGTAACAAACAGTTGGTCGATTCCTATCACTCATATTATTAAAATCAACATAATTTATGTGACAAAAAAAGAAACTTTCATTGAAGAAGGTGTTTTATAATGAGGCGATCGCTAAAATGGTTTGCAGTACTAACCACGATCGGAATGCTGTTCATCCTTTTAGGGGGAGCACTGGTTACAAAAACTGATTCTGGGATGGGGTGTGGCCGTTCATGGCCGCTTTGTAACGGGGAAATCATTCCAACCGACATCACGGTGGAGTTAGTTATTGAGCTAGCTCATCGTGTGGTTTCAGGTGCTGTAGGTCTATTGGTGCTGATTCTGTCCTATTGGTCATGGAAATCAATTGGACATATACGAGAGACGAAATTTCTATCTCTGCTTTCGATCATATTTTTAGTTTTGCAAGGACTTATTGGTGCTGCAGCTGTCGTTTGGGGCCAATCAGATTTCATCCTGGCGGCGCACTTTGGCATTTCACTTATTTCTTTTGCTGCTGTCTTTCTATTAACTTTATTGATTTTCGAAATTGACAAGAAGTTTGAGGCAGAAAAGCTCGTTCTTGATCCCCAGATGAAGAAGCATATTATTGGAGTAACGATTTATAGTTTTATTGTGGTGTATACAGGAGCACTAGTGAGACATGTGAATGCAAGTCTTGTTTGTCGAGATTGGCCTTTTTGCATTAATGAAGAGCCTGGAATCCCTGTTTCCTTTCATGAATGGGTTCAAATGGGACATCGGTTTGCGGCTGGATTAATTTTCATTTGGATTGGCTACATAACATTTCTTGCCATCAAGAATTATAAACATCAAAAGGTCGTCTATTGGGGTTGGATTGTTTCATTTATCCTTGTTTCTCTACAGGTTGCAGCGGGTGCGTTAGTGGTGATCACGCAATTGAATCTCTATATTGCCTTAGCCCATGCTTTCTTCATTTCATGCTTATTTGGCGTTCTTAGTTACTTTATTCTCCTCACGTCTAGAAGCAAGAAAAATGAAGCCCTGCTTCATGAAAAAATTGAAGGCTCTGAAAAAATAAATATCCAACCAACATTATCAATCAGACCTGAATAAACGAAAAGGTTGTAGGATTTTCTCCTACAACCTTTTCTTATTGTTACTTTGATAATTCGATTAATAGATCTCCTGTTTGAATCGCTTCTCCATTTGTCACATAAATATCCTTCACGATGCCTGAGAAAGGAGCTTGTACGGTTGTTTCCATCTTCATCGCTTCCGTGATCATGAGATGGTCTCCCCTTTCAACCTTTTCCCCTTTTTCTACAACAACCTTGATGACGGTTCCCGGCATCGTTGCTGCGATATGATGTTCGTTCTTCGGATCGGCTTTCGCCTTTGTAGCAACCTTCGCTTTGATGCTTTCATCCTTCACAACCACTTCACGCGGTTGGCCATTGAGTTCAAAATAGACGACTCGAGTTCCATCAGCCTGTGGCTGACCAACTGAAACAAGCTTAACAATTAACGTCTTACCTGTTTCGATCTCAACTTCGATCTCCTCGCCCAGTCTTAACCCATACAGGAAGGTTGGCGTATCTAGCACAGAAACATCGCCAAATTTTTCTACTGTAGCCAAGTACTCCTTGTAAACCTTAGGATATAGAGCATAGGCGATACATTCAAAGCTTGTTACTGGTCTGCCTAAGTCCTTGTAAAGCTCGGCTTTGATCGCTTCAAAATCGACTGGCTCAAGAAGCTCACCAGGACGTACTGTAATCGGATCCTTTCCTTTCAAGATGATCTTTTGAAGTTCTTGAGGGAAACCTCCAGCCGGCTGGCCCAAGTAGCCTTCAAATAATTCTACAACAGAATCTGGAAAATCAAGGGTATATCCACGTTCCATAATATCCTCTTCGGACAATTCATTTTGCACCATATAGAGAGCCATATCCCCTACTACCTTAGAGGATGGAGTTACTTTAACAATATCACCAAACATTTGATTCACTCTGGCATACATTTCTTTTACTTCGTCCCATTTTTCACCGAGTCCTACCGCTTTTGCCTGTTGCTGTAAGTTACTATATTGTCCTCCAGGCATTTCATGCTGGTAGATCTCGGTATGAGGAGACATCATGCCACTTTCAAAATCCTGATAGTACTTTCTGACATCCTCCCAATAATGAGAAAGCTTCTCCAAACTGGCAATTTCAATGTTTGGCTTACGCTCTGTACCTTCAAGGGCATAATATAAGGAATTAGCACTTGGCTGTGACGTTAGACCGGCCATCGTACTTAGGGCTACATCGACAATATCCACACCTGCATCAATCGCTCTTGCATAGGTGTATATTCCGTTTCCACTCGTATCATGAGTATGCAGGTGAATAGGAATATTCACTGTTTCCTTGAGTTCTGAAATTAATGTATAAGCAGCCTGTGGCTTCAGAAGCCCTGCCATATCTTTAATTCCTAGAATATGTGCTCCCTGCTGTTCAAGCTCACGGGCTAAATTCTTATAATAATTAAGATCATATTTGCTTCTAGTCGGATCAGAAATATCTCCCGTATAACAGATGGCGGCCTCGGCAATCTTTCCAGTCTGCCTTACTGCATCAATGGCAACCTCCATCCCTTTGACCCAGTTCAAGCTGTCGAAGATTCGGAAGACATCAATTCCCGCATCAATTGATTTTTCAAGATCGGAAGAGCG
>DLCS01000018.1 GCA_002480735.1 Bacillaceae bacterium UBA7792
AGGGATTTTTGGAATGAATCATCCGAGCATATTTTATATTAAGACTGCCATCAAAAAACAAATTCGTTCTCTATTAGAGGATGGCCTGGAATGGGTGGTTATTAGCGGGCAATTAGGGACTGAGCTTTGGGCAGCCGAGGTTGTGTTTGAATTGCAGGATGAGGGTCATCATGAGCTACAGCTTGCTGTCATTACTCCCTTCCTTAATCAAGAGGAGAATTGGAATGACGAGAAGAAAGAATGGTATGAGTCGATCCTTATGCAAGCAGATTATGTGGATTCGATCACAAAGAAACCATATGAGAAGCCATGGCAATTTCGATTGAGGAATCAGTTTTTGCTAGAAAAGAGTGATGGTCTTATTCTTTTCTATGACTCGGAGCGAGAAGGAAGTCCTAAATATTTGTATGAGTCGGCTTTAAACTATCAACAACAATACGATTATCAAATTTATTTCATTGATTTTTTTGATTTACAAGAGATTGTGGAAGAAGAACAGATAAAAAAGATGGATTTCTAAATTGATTATGTTATCCTACATAAGAAAAATTGACAAAGCTACATATATTTGAAAAAATAAGAATAACGATTGGCGTAGTTGAGGTGATAGTCATGATTACGGATAAAATTAGATTAACAGCTAAGGATATATTGGAAAAAGAGTTTAAAACTGCAATGCGTGGTTACAAGCCAGAAGATGTTGATAAATTTTTGGATATAATCATTAAGGATTATGAAACGATGCAAGCAGAAATTGATGAGCTTAGGCAGGAAAATGCAAGATTGAAGAGACTTGCGGAGGAGTCTTCTAAACGGCCCGCGCCTACACCAGCTAGCACTGCAGGAACCACTAATTTTGATATTTTGAAAAGACTCTCAAATTTAGAAAAGCACGTATTTGGAAGTAAGCTGTACGATTGAAGAGACGCTTCCTCTTTACCATTATTAAACATTGCTTTTTGCTAAAAACTTTCATATAATAAGCAATGTAGCATTTGTTAATAGCGTTCGGGTAATCGCTGCAAGGAGCTTACAGCAAATTGTAGAGGAAAGTCCATGCTCGCACAAGCTGAGATGCTTGTAGTGTTCGTGCCTAGCGAAGTCATAAGCTAGGGCAGAAGAGGAATCTTCTGACGGCAGGGAAAATGCCTAAGTCCTTTGGATATGGCATGACTACCTTTAATGTGCCACAGTGACGTAGCCTGTTCAGAAATGAATAGGGTGGAACGAGGTAAACCCCGCGAGCGAGAAACCCAAATTATGGTAGGGGCACTTTCTCTAAGGAAATGAACGAGGAGAAGGACAGATTCACTTGAATCTGTAGATAGATGATTACCACCGGAGTACAAGACGGGAGTCGCTTGTAGTACGAAGGTACAAAACATGGCTTACAGAACGTTATTCATAACAAGCATAAGTGGATACGAAAAAGCTCTCCGTCTTGGAGAGCTTTTCTTATAAACTTATAGCTTGTATGAACAAATGCTGCATCTCCCTTCTGACTTTCTGTTGAGATCTGTCCAAAAAGCGAAAATGAAACATATTTGACATACATAACATTTTAAACATACATAAGTTTATGGTTAAATGTAGTTAGAAATAATAATGCGCATATAGTGAAAACCAGCAATGGAGGTTTTTCTGTGTTGAAGGACGACTTAGTGAGGAAAGTCGGTTGCAAAGACGTGCTAAATGAGAGGCAGCTCTCAGCAAAGGTTCTTGAAAATATTAGTGAAGGTGTCATCATAGCGGATGAAAAGGGGAGCATTTTATCCGTAAACCCGGCGTTTGAAATCGTTACTGGATATAGTGAAGAGGAAGTACTTGGTAAGAATCCGAGCATGTTTCAATCTGGCATTCATGGGCCAGAATTTTACAAGGTAATGTGGGAGGAAATATATAGTACAGGAAAGTGGAAGGGTGAAATTTGGAATAAGAAAAAAAATGGGGAAGTATACCCAGAATGGTTAACGATCAGTTCCATTACCGATCAGGATGGAAAAATTACAAATTTTGTAGCTGTTTTTTCCGATTTAACCGGAAGGAAACATACCGAGGATAAATTAAGAAAATTAGCTCATTATGACACCTTGACAGGTGTAGCAAATCGTTATTCATTAAATACCCGTTTGGAAAGCTTGATCCAAACTGCTTTGAAATACAAGCAGCAGCTTGCCATTTTGTTCCTTGATCTGGATCGTTTCAAGCATATAAATGATACCCTTGGCCATAGCTATGGAGATATGCTTCTCAAAGAGGTTTCCCTCCGTTTAAAAGGGCTGATTAAAAACAAGGATATCATAGCTAGACTTGGTGGAGACGAGTTTGTCATTGTGCTCACCAATATTAAGCATCCGAAAGAAGCCGTTCATGTGGCAGAGGATATCATCCATTCATTAGCCCGCTCGTTTTTATTACACCAGCATGAAGTTTACATTTCCACTAGTATTGGAATTAGTTTTTTTCCTCTTGATGGACTTACTATGGAGGCATTATTGCGCAATGCTGATAAGGCCATGTATAAAGCAAAATCAAGTGGAAAAAATCAATATGAGCTTTATCATCACGAGATGCATAAGAATGAATCAAAGATCATGCAAATGGAAGTGCTTTTACGAAAGGCCATTGAAAATGATGAATTCTTTCTAGTTTATCATCCTCAGGTTGATATGAAATCAAAACAAATCGTTGGTGTTGAGGCTCTTGTGCGCTGGAAGCAGAAGGAACTAGGCATTGTTTCACCTGGAGAGTTTATTCCTTTAGCAGAAGAAACGGGGCTCATTATTCCAATTAGTGAATGGGTGATCAAGAAGGCCTGTGAGGATATTTTAAATATTCATCTCAAAGGGTATTCAAATATGTATGTTAGCATAAATATTTCAGCATTGCACTTTAACCATGATTCCTTTTTTAGATCAATTGAAGCCATATTTGATCAGGTGAATGTTGATCCACGTGCAGTTGAATTCGAGCTGACGGAGAGTATGATTATGCCGAATGCATCGGAAACCATTGGCAAGCTAGTCAAGCTTAAGAAGCTTGGTATTAAGCTATCCATCGATGATTTTGGAACTGGCTATTCATCATTAAGCTATTTGAATCGTTTTCCGCTTGACACATTAAAAATTGATAAGAGTTTTATTGGAAAATTAGGAATTTATCAAGATGATTCTTCGATTGTAGAAGCGATCATTTCCATTGCCCATCGCCTAAATTTGAAGATTGTGGCTGAGGGTGTTGAAAATAAGAAGCAAATGGACTTCCTGTCCAGGGAGAACTGTGATCGAATTCAAGGCTTTTATATAACAAAGCCGATTCCTTATCCCGAATTGCTGAACTTTCTAGAAAATTGGGATGAAGACCTATTAAATTAAGGGTGAAGCTATGTCAAAATATCAACTAATTGCTACGTCTGCCATGGGATTAGAGGCTCTCGTAGCAAAAGAAGTAAAAGCTTTAGGCTACGAATGTACAGTCGATAATGGTCGCATCAATTTTGAGGGGGACGAGCTGGCGATTGTCCGTAGTAATCTTTGGCTTAGAACAGCAGATAGAATTAAGCTGAAGGTCGGGGAGTTCAAGGCAACGACCTTTGATGAGCTTTTTGAAAAAACGAAGGCTCTACCATGGGAGCAATTTCTTCCTGAAAATGCTGAATTTCCTGTATCAGGGAAATCTGTAAAATCTAAATTATTTAGTGTTTCTGATTGTCAGGCGATTGTCAAGAAAGCGATCGTAGAAAGATTAAGAAATAAATATAAAAAAACAGGCTGGTTTGAAGAAAATGGTCCTCTTTTTAAGATTGAGGTTTCGTTGCTCAAAGATACGGCATTAATCAGTATTGATTGTTCTGGTGCTGGACTACATAAAAGAGGCTATCGGGCAGGTCAAGGGGAGGCACCAATTAAGGAAACGCTGGCGGCGGCTCTTGTCATGTTAACGAATTGGACCCCGGAACGCCCCTTTGTTGATCCCTTTTGTGGGTCTGGTACGATTCCGATCGAAGCAGCGTTAATGGGTCAGAACATTGCACCTGGCTTTAATCGTGAATTTGTATCAGAGGCCTGGGAGTGGATTTCAGAGCAAACATGGGAAGAAGGAAGGAATGAAGCGGAGGATTTAGCAAACTATGATCAGCCGTTAGACATTACCGGTTCTGATCTCGATCATCGGATGGTCAAAATTGCGAGTGAAAATGCATTTGAGGCTGGGCTCGGTGACCTGATTACCTTCAAACAAATGCAGGTAAGGGATTTCCACACGACGAAGGAATATGGCGTCATTGTAGGGAATCCACCCTATGGAGAAAGACTGGGTGAAAAGGAAGCTGTTGAGAATATGTATCGAGAAATGGGGCTGGCGCTCGCACCATATGAGACCTGGTCTGTCTACATACTGACCTCAAACGAGAATTTTGAAGCTTGCTACGGGAAACCAGCGACTAAAAAGAGAAAGCTCTTTAACGGCTTCATCAAGACAGACTACTATCAATATTGGGGAAAGAGACCTCCGAGAAACAACAGGGAATAAACGCAGTAAATTTTGAATAGAATACTATTGTTATGAAAGGCTCTTTCTAACGGATTATGGTTATGTGGAAGAGCCATATCAAAAATGGAGATGGAGGATTGACAATGAGGTATTCTATTTTAGACTTTAATTCGATTGAACGTGCTCTAGCTGTTTCTATTGAAGCGCTTGGACATGAGGGGGATGAAACATCCCATCGTCTTGCGAGAGAACAGCTGATAAATGCTCGAGAAGAATTAAAGCGAGCCTTGTCATTTTCCATGTCTCATATAAACGGACAATAGGACGACAAAACCATATTAGAAGGGGGCTGACTCTCGAATCAAACAAGAGGCAGTCTTTTTTCTTTTTCTTGATGGTACCTGGTACCGCCAGTAGACAAATAGGCAAATTTGTCCACGTGGGGTGGACAGTGAGTTAGGGAGGATACGATGCAAACGAGGTTACCTTTTTCGGTTTCGAAGTCAGAAACCTTTATAGATAAGTTAGGAGAATGGATCGGTGATGTGTTTTACGACATTTTGCCAGAGGCGGGATTTGAGCTAAGGGATGAGCAGATCTATATGGCCTTTCAGTTAGAAAAGGCATTTAAGGAAAAGAAGGTTATTTTTGCAGAGGCAGGAGTCGGAACAGGAAAGACGATTGTCTACCTCCTATACGCCATTTGTTATGCTCGATATACGAATAAGCCGGCTATCATTGCCTGTGCTGACGAAACCCTCATAGAACAATTGGTAAAAAAAGAAGGGGACATTGCCCGGCTTGAAAAAGCGTTGGATCTCAATATCGATGTCCGTCTTGCAAAATCCAGGGATCAATACCTTTGTCTTAATAAGCTAGACAAGTTGGTCACAGAGGGTGAGCCTTTTAGCACCGTGTATGACAGTCTCCCTGATTTTGTCCATCAAGAATCTTCCATGCAATCCTACCGGCATTATGGAGATAGAAAGGATTACCCTGAATTAACGAATGAGGAGTGGGCCGGGATAGGCTGGGACCCCTTGCAGGATTGCTTTACCTGTGACCAAAGGCATCGCTGCGGCCAAACCCTTCATCGAGACTATTACCGTAATGCCAGAGATTTAATCATTTGCTCCCATGATTTCTATATGGAGCATGTATGGACAAAGGAATCTCGCAAAAGAGAAGGCCAATTGCCGCTATTGCCAGAGAGCTCCTGCGTGGTCTATGATGAGGGACATCTGCTTGAATATGCCAGTCAAAAGGCACTAACCTATCGCTTTTCAGAGCTGACATTGGAAACACTCCTCACGAGACTAATGGAGAATAATGTGCGGGAGAGGACCCTTCATATTATCGATGAAGCCCTCGTTGAAAATGAACGGTTTTTTCAAGCATTAGCACATGCATCTGTAAAAAGTACAGATTCAGATAAACACGCTGTAGTGAAGACAAGGGAGATCCTAAGTTGCGGCAAAAACCTACAGCAGCTTCTCTTATTTCTCGAGGAAGAGCTTGTTTTTGAAAGCGAAATGTATGTCATAAACGAATATGATCTCAAAATTGTGGAAGAGTATTTAGAACAGATTACGTATTCTTTATCTCTTTTTCTTAAGGAATTAAAGGGGATCATTTGGTTTGAGGAAAACAACGAAGAGAGAACCTTAGTCATCATGCCGAGAATGGTTGAGGACATCTTGAGAGAAGAAGTCTTTTCACAAAGAAAACCATTTGTTTTTTCATCTGCTACCCTTTCTGAAAATGGCTCCTTTGAGTATATTGCAGGCAGCCTTGGAATTAAGGATTATCTTTCGTTCTCTGTTGCTTCTCCATTTGATTATGATGAGAATATGGAGATCAGAATGCCTGTTTTCTCAAACGGCTTAGAGGAGAAGCTCGCCTATACATTAGAAAGTTTGCAGGCGTCAAATGGGAGAGGTCTTGTGCTCTTTACGAACGACGAGGATATGGTGAACTTTAAGGAATATGCTGTAGGAAAAACCAATTTTCCTCTGTATTTTGAAGGGGATGCTGAAATCAGTACATTGGTGTCTCATTTTCAAAATGACGAGGCTTCTGTTCTTTGCTCGACTCATCTATGGGAGGGGCTCGATGTTCCTGGACCATCTCTAGAAAATGTCATCATCTTTGACCTGCCGTTCCCGCCTCATGACCCTGTCTTTACGACCAAGCGGGAAGGAACCGACCATCCGTTTGAAGAAGTGGACATGCCTTATATGATTCTTCGCCTGAGACAAGGAATTGGTCGCCTCATTCGGACCCATGAGGATAAAGGGAAGGTTCACATATTGGTCAATGAGGACATCGATCAGCAAACGATTGAAAAAATAAAACAGGTTTTACCGACGGAAGTTACTATCTAAACAAAAGAAGAGACAGCCCGCCGGCTGTCTCTCTCCTTTATCTGCCAATGGCCCTTAAGCCATCCTCTGTCATCCTTTCAGGAGTCCATGCTGGCTCCCAAACGAGTTGTACGTCCACCTCATCAATCTCTTCCATTTCTTCAACACAATATCTTACACCACTTACGATACTGTCATGAAGCGGGCAGCCTGGAGTTGTCAGAGTCATCGTAATCGCTGCGATCCGGTCCTCAAGCAAGGAAATATCATAGATCAATCCTAGGTCCACTACATTAATATTTAATTCAGGGTCATAGACTCTTTTCAAGTTTGTACGAATTTTTTCGATAAGTGCTACTTGTTCTTGTAGATTCATCGTGAATCCCTCCTATTTTTTCATCACGCTCATAATCACAGCACCAAAAATCACTGCCGCCAAAGTAACGATGGATTGACCGATATAGAAAAGAATACTAATTTTTAACACCAGTCCAATGGAAACGGCCAATACTCCAATAGTAAAAGCAATAAAGAGCGGCAGAGCAATTTTCTCGTTCATCATGTCCTTCAAGGAAGGTACCTCTTTTTTTCCTATCACCTTCGAATACTTATGAGTCCACCACAGGAATGGGACAATTTTATACAAATACCCAATAATGCTAAAGGCAATCCAGAGCATTAAATAGGCAACCATTAAAGGACCAATGAAGCTTGTAAAATGGTTCGACAAAGCGGCTAAAAATGCTAGTAGGTGAATCACCTCTCCAAAGATGATCGCAAGCAAGGCAAAGCCAAATGGGCGATCGAGCTTTTTCTTGATTCTTTTTTGAATAATGGTATAAACATGGTAGGCAAAAAGGCTAAAACCGATAAGTAAGAAAAGCAATCCGCCTTTTAGTAAAAGTGGTTGATCAAGGGCGAAGGAGCCTACCATGAAAACCAAACCTGACATATAAAAGCTGTACACATAACCCGCTAGCTTCATTGCAAAGCCATGGGCAAGCGAGAACATTGGTGCCATTTTATAGGAAAAGCCAAAGATTAATAGTGTAAACCATCCAGCAGTCCCTAGAAGCAGGTGGCTATGGAATAGGAACGAATAATGGTCTTTGGCAAAGCCTGTTCTCATGCTGACGACCATCGTAATTCCGATCAGGATCGTTAAGAACAGACAAATTAACGCGGTGCCAACGAAAAGGGTTAGGATATTCGGTTTCGCTTGTTTTCTTAAGGTCATCCACATCTGCAAAAGAAACATAAGAATCCCTAAGAGCATCACGATACCAGGGATAAGTGCGCTTTGGGGCGCTGCATAAAGGGTGATGGCAAACCACACAATCCCAACTGCGGTCACAGTAAATTGAATAAACCCAAGTTTTTCGTTCCAAATCGGCGTTAGAAAGGCTACAGGTACAAGCTGGTACATCGCTCCCATTGCAATCATTAGAGCCCAGCCCAGTATAAACAAATGGGCGGCTGACCAAATGGCCGGGATCCGGAAACTCCCATTTAGAAGGGCTTCCCCTTGAAAAAGAAGAATGATTTGAGAGCCAACGATCGCAATGATGCTAAACAATATGAAGGAAAAAGGTAGTTTAATATTTGTTTCGCTACCCATATTTTGTGGTATCATGTCATCTCACTGTCCTTATTTCGTGATTTCAATCGTATAGCTACCATCCTCATTCGGTTCAGTGGTATGCTTATAGCCTAATTCATCTAATTGTTCATATAAGAACATAGGTCTGCGGTCATTGATAATTTTTAAGGTCTCACCCGTTTGCAGCTTTTCCAATGCCTTTAGAGTTCTCATCATTGGCTGTGGTGGTTCTAAACCTCGATTGTCCAACATCATGTACGCTCACCCCTTTTTTGTAAAAGTAATTTTCCAATGCTTCTTCTCAACTTCCTCTAGTTCATGCTCAAAGCCCTTTGCTTTTAGAATGGGTAAAAGAGGAGTTGGTTTAAAGGGTGCGTGTAGAATAAAGATATCTCCGGCCTCTAGACCTTTCACTGCTTCCATAATCTTTTGGAAGGGCTCGATCTTATTTTTTAGGTCCTCACGTACGTCCAATTCAATTATTTTTTTCTCCATTTTTAATATCTCCTTTATCTGTCATTTGTAGTTTAATGATAATCATTTTCATCCAACCATATCGTGATATGCATCACAATTGAACAAAAATATTTTTTCTTGGCTGTGTGATGACACTCACTCTCCAAAAGAAAGAACCCATCTATACTTTTGATTGTAAGCGATAGGACAGAGAACATTTGAAGCCTATCTAATTTCAAAATGATATTGGAGTGATTGAAATGATAGAATTTGCGGCACAGGTGATTGCACCGAATTATCCACCAAAAGAGAAGCATCCAACCATATTGAATACCTTCGAATCTCTGAATCCAGGTGAATTCATGCTTTTGATTAATGATCATGATCCTAAACCATTAAGGTATCAATTCATGATTGAGAAGCCTGATGAGTTCTCATGGGAATATCTTGAGGAGGGTCCAGAGATCTGGAAGGTGGCAATCGGGAAAAAATAAAGGGAGGAGAGAGCAGCTTATTGATTCTGCTCTCTCTTTTTTAGACAATTATTCTGAAAAATATGATAAAATGGAGGGGTAGTCGCATTAATAGGAGGAACAGTATGAGTGAAACAGTAAAGCAAGTAGAGCAAGAGTTTCTAGAATATGTAGGGAAAATGAGTGCATATGGTGAGGCACTTTCGCTAATTTTTTGGGATTTGCGCACGGGGGCTCCTAAGAAGGGAGTAGAACAGCGTTCACAGGTGATTGGAATCCTATCCGCTGAGGTATTTGACATGTCTACCTCAGATAAGATGGGCTTCTTTATTGAAAGACTTTCAGAAGCAGATGCGGTAGGAGTTATCTCAGAAATCACGAAAAAGACCGTAGAGCATTGCAAAAAAGAGTATGAGAGAAATAAGAAGATTCCTGCTGAGGAGTACAAGCAATATGTCATTCTTCAATCGAAGGCAGAAAGCGTGTGGGAGGAAGCAAAGGAAAAGTCTGACTTTGACATGTTTAAACCTTATCTTGAAGAGCTGATTGAAACCAACAAACGCTTTATTACATATTGGGGATACGAAGGCAATAAATATAATACTTTGCTAGACATGTATGAACCAGGAATTACTGTCGAAGTGCTCGATCAGGTTTTTGGTGATTTGCGTGAAAAAATCGTACCCCTAGTGAAAGCAATCTCTGAATCTAGTCACAAGCCGGATACTTCCTTTCTATTTGAACACTTTCCAAAGGAAAAGCAGCGTGATCTTAGCATCGAGATTCTCGAACAAATGGGCTATGATTTCCAAGCTGGACGTTTGGATGAAACGGTACATCCTTTTGAAATCACCATCAATAATAGAGATGTCCGGGTTACGACGAAGTATGATGAAAGTGATTTCCGCGTAGCTGTATTTGGAACGATTCATGAGGGCGGGCATGCTTTATATGAGCAAAATATTTCAGAGGATTTAGTTGGGACACCATTATGCACGGGTACCTCCATGGGAATCCACGAGTCCCAGTCACTTTTCTATGAAAATCTAGTAGGCCGTAATTTTCATTTCTGGAAGAAGAATTATGATCTATTAAAATCATACTCAGGAGGCCAGTTTGATAAGGTTACGCTGGAAGAGTATTATCGTGCGATTAATGAATCAAAGCCATCCCTCATTCGTATTGAAGCAGATGAACTAACTTATCCACTTCATGTGATCATCCGTTATGAAATAGAAAAAGGCTTGTTTAATGATGAAATTGAAGTAAAGGATTTGCCTCAAATTTGGAATGATAAATATGAGGAATACTTAGGAATTAGACCTGATACGGATGCAAATGGAGTTCTGCAGGATGTTCACTGGTCAGGAGGTATGTTTGGCTACTTCCCATCCTATGCCTTGGGTCTCTTGTATGCCGCTCAATTCAAGAATACGATGCTAAAGGACCTTCCTGAATATGATGAGTTGCTCGAAAAAGGGGAGCTTAAGCCGATTCAAGAATGGCTAACCCATCATATCCATCAATTTGGAGCGATGAAGAAGCCGCTTGAAATTCTCCAGGATGTGACAGGGGAAGGGTTGAATGCCCAGTATTTAGTGGATTATTTATATGAAAAATATCAAGGGATTTACCAATTGAACTAAAGTGTTCATGAAAAAAGAGGATGACATCTCGTCATCCTTTTTTTACAAGGCTTTTCTCAAGCCATGTTGCTTTTGAACAAAAAATCATAAGAAGTACTTCTATTTGATGGAGGTAACATGAAAAAACTTTTACCATACTTAATGATCGCTTTCGGTGCATCACTTTGGGGATTGATTGCCATCTTTGTTCGAGAATTAAAGGATGCGGGCTTAACAGAAATGGAGATTGTGACCGTTCGTGTTGCTTTTGCTAGTCTATTTCTCTTGTTAATTGGAGGAATAAGGTATCGATCCCAGTTTGCCATTGAGCTACGAAAGCTACCATTATTTTTCGGAACAGGGATATGTAGCATCGTCTTTTTTAATTACTGTTATTTCTCTGCCATTAACCAAATGAACATTTCAATCGCAGTCATCCTTCTGTATACTTCTCCAGCTTTTGTCACGATTCTATCCCACCTTTTCCTAAAAGAGCCATTGCATAAGAGAAAAATAGGAGCGGTTATGGGTACGATTATAGGCTGCGTTTTGATTGCTGGGATGTCGACAGGGGCAACATCAAACATAACATTGGTAGGGGTTCTCACAGGACTTGGAGCAGGGTTAGGTTATGCATTATACAGCATATTTGGAAAGTTTGCATTGGAACATTATAAGCCTTTTACCGTAACATTGTATACCTTCATAGTAGCGACAGTAGTCTTGCTTCCGTTCTCGAGTATATGGGGGAAGTTGGATCTCTTGTTGCAAAGCAAAGTACTCTTAATTAGTGC
>DLCS01000231.1 GCA_002480735.1 Bacillaceae bacterium UBA7792
ATCCCAACAAAAAGCTCTTCGCTAATTTCTTGGTTGCTCATCCCTGCGCCAATACACATCAGCACCTCAAGCTCCCGTTCGGTTAATTCATCATGAGGCTTTCTCTCCTGCGGACGTAATCGTCTCATCATTCGATTGGCAACCTTAGGCTCAATCACCGCTTCACCATCAACCGCCTTGCGAATGGCTCGAACCACCTCTTCAGCAGTTGCGGTTTTGAGCATATAGCTAAAGGCACCTGCCTCAATCGCCGGGAATACTTGTTCATCATCATAGAAGCTTGTAATAATAATGATTTTGCATTCTGGATACGTCTTAAGTATCTCCTTCGTCGCATCAATACCCGTTCCATTTTCCATTAATAGATCCATTAATACGACATCTGGTCTTTTATCAAGCACAAGCTTGACCGCATCAAATCCGCTTTTCGCCTCGCCAACAATCTCTATTTCCTGCTCGGTAATTAAATAGGAGATAATCCCTTTTCTCACCATTTCATGGTCATCCACAACTGCCACTCTAATCATTTTTCATACTCTCCCTTGTCAATGGCACTCGAATATCAATATATGTTCCTTCCTTTTCCTTTGAGCGAATATTGAATACTCCCCCCACCTCTTCGCATCTTTCACGCATCGTCTTCAAGCCGTATGAGGCTATTCGCTCCACACTCGGGTTAAAGCCCTTACCGTCATCAGCGATAAACAAATAGATAGTATTCTCTTTTTCAGTGAGTGTGATTTTGATCTTCTTTGCCTCTGCATGCCGCAGAATGTTGGAAAGCGCCTCTTGAATGATACGGAATAGATGCTCCTCTGTTGCTTTAGAAATATTTTCGATATCATCGATGCTCGCCTGGAAGTGAAGATTTGTTTTTCCTTTTAGCTCTTGAAGGAGCTTAATGATCCCATCAGAAAGTCGCTCATTACTAAGCTGGATTGGTCGAAGATGAAGTAGGAGGGCACGCATTTCCCCTTGTGCATTTGCAGCGATACGATTGATTTCCTCTAGCTGTTCCTTCGCTTTCTCACGATCCAGTTCAAATAATCTTAATGTAGCAGAAGACATCATACCTAGGGCAAAGAGCTGTTGACTGACCACATCATGAAGATCCCTTGCCAGTCTCTGCCTTTCCTCCATCACTGCAGCAGCATGGGCAGATTGTGCTAATGAAGTCTTCTTATCTGCTAATCTCTGCATTGATTGCTTTTGCTCCTGAATATAGTCCGCCAGTAGATTTAATTCCTCTGATACAAGACCAATCTCATCCTTTTCATAGATAGGGATTTTGTCCGTTGTATTTCCACTTCTTAGCGTCGAGACAAATAGATGAATATCTGTTAATCTCCCTTTAATTAGATAGCTGCCTTTTATGCCAAAATATCCCCCTACCAACAAAAAAACAACGAGCGCAAAAAGAGAGAGCCATAAAGTCATTCTTATATCCAATATGGCGGAATCCGAAACAACCAAGTAGATTTGCAGACCTACAAAGATGATTAAAGTACTGATGAAAGCCATCATGACAAAGGTCTGTATAAACCAAAAACGGATGCTTTTTAATTTCTTCATATGATTCTCCCTATACCTTATCAATTCGGATAGAACCTATCTTAAGTTCGATCATGATCTTCAGCTTTCTAGTTGCTTCATCATATCCGGGTGTCTCGTATTCCAAATAACGGTTAATCGCCTCTGATTTATGATCAAAAATGCGAATATCCCCTACCTTTATGTTTGCTTGAATACTGACTGGCACTCCTTCAGGAATGATCATTTTGACATCACCAATCCATCCCTTAAGGGTTACCGAGGTCTCTTTTTCTGGAATATAGGCTTTGTTAAAATCGATGAAATAATCACCTATCGTGTTGTATAATTCCATCGGCTCCAGCGCCCAATTGTTTTCCTTAAAGCTAATATCTCCAATTGTTAATCCTCGAACTTTTTTTCGGCCGCCCAATAGTTCACCATCTAGACCTTTTTTATACATGTCTGAGGCTAAATCATTCGTGAAATGAATCCTAAGGCTTCTTTTTTTAAATAATATGGAAAAGGCAAATAAAATGATCAATACAGGCCACAGCTTCCATATATCCCAGAAACCGAAGTCAATCACATGGAAGCGATCTAGGACAAGCAAGGAGAAGAACAGGACAACAAATGAACTAAAGAATAGATCATTCCTTTTTTTCAGCAAATTACCGAAAAGCATACTGATTCCTATTGCCAAAAAGAAAAAAGGATAGGAATAGACAATAAAGTCCATTATTTCCAAGGAAATGACACCAATATTCACGAGAAGAAGAACAACTCCAATAGCCAAGAGGAATAAGGCAAATAAAATCTGATTGATGGACCGATATCTCAACATAATTCCCTACTTTCTTAACCTTCTTAAACATTTCGATTTCGACAGGGATTTTCCTTTCTTTTTAGTTTACTATTTTTTCTCCGTTCATGAACAAACCTTGGGTTGTTTTGTCCTCCGTCTTGAGACGGAGATGTAACTTCTCTCGTATTTTCTCAATAAAAATTGTAAACTATAGGTGAAGTGATTCATAACATTTGGAGGGATATTGATGACCAAATTTACAGGTTTTGTTGGTACCTATACAAAAGGAAATAGTCGAGGAATCTATTCCCTCACTTTAGATACAGCTACAGCGAAAATAGAAGAGCCACAGCTTGCCGCCGAGCTTGAGAATCCAACCTATCTAGCAATTAGCAGGGACAATCAATTTCTTTACTCGGTTGTGAAAGAAGGTGATTTAGGTGGGGTCGCTGCTTTTGCTTTAGATAAGGAAAAAGCAAAGCTAACCCCATTAAATCATCAGGTTACAACTGGTGCTCCTCCTTGTCATGTGAGTGTGGACAGCAAGAACCGAAATATAGTATCTGCCAACTACCATAAAGGAACGATCGATTCCTACCTATTAAATATGGATGGGACCCTTCAACCGCCAGCATCCGTAGTGGAGCATCAAGGCACAGGTCCTGATCCACGTCAAGAAAAGCCACATACCCATTATTCTGGGTTTACCCCTGACGAAAAATATGTAATCGCTGTGGATTTGGGATGTGACAAGGTCTATACATATGAACTGGATAATGGGATTTTAACGGAGAGGCATCAATTATCTGTTAAAGCAGGAAGTGGCCCGCGCCATATTGTTTTTCATCCTCATCTCAAGATGGCCTATGTCATGACAGAATTAAGCTCTGAGGTGATTGTTCTTTCCTATAATGAAATCGATGGCAGCTTTACTGAGGTGCAATACATTTCGACCATCCCTGATGGATTTGAAGAGAACAGTCAAGGAAGCGCCATTCATATTTCCTCCGATGGAAAATTTATTTATGCTGGGAATCGTGGACACAACAGCATTGCCGTATTTAACATCAATCAAGATAGCGGTGAACTGAGCTTTGTCGAGCATGCATCAACAGCAGGGAAATGGCCGAGAGATTTTGCTCTTGACCCATCTGAAAAATACATCGTTGCGTCCAATCAGGAATCGAGCAGCCTCGTTCTTTTCGAGCGTAATCCAGAAACCGGTAAACTAACATTAGTTCAATCGGATATCGTGGTCCCGGATCCAGTCTGTGTAAAATTTTTGCATGATTAATTTAATTGACTAGTAAAAGATGGAGCAACCCGATCCTTTCAGACTGTAGGCAAGCTCGATGAAATTGAGTTTGTCTACAGTCTTTTTTGGATTTAAAATAGTTGTTGAGAGAATGGTACCATCAGATTTTTTTGTGTAAAATAAGACTAATTACTATATTAAAAATTGATAGATTAGTACTATTTTCAATATTATGGAAGTATTTTAAAATAATAAACGAGGGAATATTTTAATAAATTGATAGGAGAGGATTATTATTAAAAAGTTACCAGTATTAACATGCACCCTATCCTAGCTCTAGTTTTAACGCCTTTTTGTTCCAATTTAGCATCAGCAAATACTTTAGAAACATCACCTACGAGTATTTCTGAGCAAGCAAATAATGATGAATTTACTTTTGAAAGTGAAGGTGTCACCTACGATGTTAAACGGGTTGAAAATGAAAGCTCTATCGTTGTGACTATAAAAGATAATCAAGGAGTACAGAAATTTATTACAGACAAAACTACGGGTAATGTATGGGTTGTCAGTGACTATCTTAGCGATAAGGAGTTAAGTGAAGCTAAAAAAGAATTTCAAAATTTATCTAACCAGCTTCAAAGTCAAATAGCTAATGAATCTTAATTAATACAAAATCCTAAAGAAAATCAGATTGGAATTCAGTCTGTAGTGGGGTCTTATGCTTGGTCAGTTTGGCAAAATCATACAGTAACTACGAATGGTAAAGCGACTGTACAAATAGTTACAGCAGCAATTTTAACTACCATTCCACACGTTGGTTGGGCAGCAGGGGCTCTAGCTGCTGTATGGATCCAATATAATCTTAAAACTGGATATTTCAAAACTAGAATTGGTACTGCTTTAGATTCTGATCCAAATTGGTACTGGCAGAAATCACAAGTAAGATTATATAAAGACAGCGCGCGCACAAATCTTCTATCAGATCAAACAAGTACCGCTCAAAAACTTTTGGTTCCAACTTCATAATACAACATCAAAGGGGAATTCTATCGTGAATTTCAAGAAAACATTTATAATTGGTTATTTAATTTATTTGATTGCCTTAATTATTGTGTACTTTCTAATCCCAACGGAAAAAATTTTTATAGTTATATTGGCATTAACAATAATCTTCGGATTATTCAATATGGTTAATTTAAGTAAGTTCCACTACAAAAAAAAGTAAAAAACTTTAATAGTTGCATGCTTAGCAGATGAAGGACCTTATCTTTAAAAAAGTTAAGATCTCAGACTGTCGATAAATTCGAAAAGAATCGAGTTTGTCGACAGTTTTTTTGTATAAATAGGCTAAAGAATTCTTTTCATGCGGTAGTAGATAGGAATGGTTTTGTTCTAGGAACGATTGTTACACCAGGGAATGTCCATGATAGCGTCATTTTCGAGTCTTAACTAGAGAAGGTCATTAAGAACCACGGAAAACCTGAAGCTGTTGTTGTTGCTGCTGATGCTGATGCTGGATACAAAACACCTGCTATTTGCCCAATACGTATTCGAATGGGTTCATTCGAATTCCTTTTGTCTACAATCTGAAAAGATGGGGCTGCCTCATCCTTTTTTATTTGCTCTGTTATATTTGGTGATTGCTCAATATT
>DLCS01000151.1:0-407 GCA_002480735.1 Bacillaceae bacterium UBA7792
AAATTTTTATCCTATTTTGGATAGAATGGGGGAAAGGGATTAGGAGGGGATACAGTTGACAAATACAGATACAAAAATTGTCAAGACGATTTGTGGTTATTGTGGTACAGGCTGTGGGCTTCTTGTCGAAGTAAAGGATAATCTCATTACCCGCATTAGAGGCGATAGAGATGCTCCCGTTAACAAGGGACAAACCTGCGTCAAAGGTGCGCTTGCTTATAAATACGTTCATGCAAAAGAGCGCCTTACAGCACCGCTTATCCGAAAAGGTGGAGAGCTTGTTGAAACGACATGGGAAGAGGCGCTTGAGTATATCGCTGGAAAGCTCTCACAGATTAAGACTAATTTTGGTCCCAATGCGATTTCGATGTTTGCATGTGCACGGACAACGAATGAATCCAATTATG
>DLCS01000151.1:468-3172 GCA_002480735.1 Bacillaceae bacterium UBA7792
TGAGAGCAGCTATCGGCAGCAATAATATTGATGGCTGCAACCGAACGTGACACGCTCCAAGTGTTGCCGGTCTGGCAACGGTATTTGGAAGCGGATTCCCAACCAATACGCTTGAGGATTTCGATGAAGCGGATATGCTTTTATTAATGGGCTCCAACACAACGGAAGCTCATCCGATTATTGCAAATAGAATGAAGAAAGCCGTGAAACAGGGCCTGAAAATCACCGTTGTCGATCCTCGAAAAATTGAGATGGTAAAGGTATCTCATCGCCATCTACAAATCGAGGTTGGTTCTGATATCGCCCTGATGAATGGGATGATGCATGTCATTATTAATGAAGGATTGTATGATGCCACATGGGTTGAGGTGCATACAACTGATTTTGAGCGTCTTAAGGAACAGGTGAGGACCTATACACCTGAATATACTTCGATGATCACCGGAATAAGTGAGTCGGAAATCGTTGCAACTGCACGGGAATATGCAACTGCAGAGAATGCGATGATCGCTTACACACTCGGAATTACTGAACATCATTGTGGAGTCAATAATGTCTTTGATATTGCTAATTTGGCTCTACTCACTGGTCATATCGGCAAGCGAGGAAATGGCATCATGCCGCTTCGAGGACAGAATAATGTCCAAGGTGCTGGAGATATGGGCTGTTTGCCAAATTTAATTACCGGAGGGCGTCCGATAACTGATGATGAATATCGTGGTCGGTTTGAAGAGCATTGGGGTGTAAAGATTAATCCTCATGTTGGCGATACGCAAACGAGGACCTTTGAGCGAATGGAAAATGGGGAGGTCAAAGCCCTATATATTGTCGGGGAGAATCCGCTTTTAGCCGATGTACATTTGAATCATACGGAGAAGCTTTTTGATAATCTAGACCTTTTGGTCGTGCAGGACATTTTCTTAACGGATACCGCTCGAAAAGCAGACGTAGTTTTACCAGCAAAATCATGGGGGGAGGTAGAAGGCACCTATACGAACACCGATCGAAGAATTCAAAGGGTAAGGGAAGCAGTGGTTGCTCATCCAAATGTGCGTGAGGACTGGGAAATCCTCTGTGACTTGTCTCGCCGTCTCGGCTATGATATGAACTATTCGAGCAGTGAGGAAATTTGGGAGGAAATCCGCCTTCTTGCTCATGAGATGTATGGTGGTATCAGTTACTCACGTTTGGAAAAAGAGTACTCTCTTCACTATCCATGCCCAAGTGAGGATCACCCAGGAACCTTCGTGCTGCATGAGCGATTCTATCAACCAGTCGAAGGGGGTAGCAAGAAGGCACCGTTTGTTCCGGTTTCCTATACACCGCCAATGGAAATGCCAGATGAGGAATATCCATTTACATTAACGACGGGAAGAAGATTGGAAAGCTATAATACCCATACGCAAACAAGGCATTATGCGGACGGGGCAAAGATTAAGCAAGCAGAAGAAACGGTTGATATTCATCCTCAGGATGCGGAGGGCTTAGGTATTACCGATGGCGAACTTGTTGAGGTTAGTTCAAGGAGAGGCAGACTAGAGGTGAAGGCAAAGGTAACGGAGCAGGTTGTTCCAGGACTTGTCTTCATGAGCTTCCACTGGAGTGAGGTTCCAACGAATGTATTGACACTCAATGAGTATGATCCAATCTCCGGCACAGCGGAATATAAAGCCTGTGCGGTGAAAATTCGGAAGCTATAATAAGGTGAAACGGTCGTCAATTTGATTTTTGGCGACCGTTTTTTTGCGTTTTCAAACAGGGTGAATGGGTTCTAGCCAACTTGACCAATTTAAAAAAAGGAAGTATAGTAATATTCGTTGTGGTTACCCAGGGTAACTAATTTCTTTGAGGAGGGCTCATCATGCAATATTTTTTTCAACGTTATATACGACTTTATCGGTCCATTATAAGTAAACTCAATGAGATTCTTGGGGAACATGAACTTTCTTTTTCCTTATGGGAGGTACTTCACTATGTGAAAAACAATGGACCTTCACCGCTGGTAGAGATTGCCGATTATTATCATGTCGAAAAGCCTTCCATCACAAGAAGAGTCCAGCGTTTGAAGGGACAGATGCTGGTTGAAGTTGTATCTAGTAGTGACGGGCGTGAAAAAATGATTCAGTTATCAGACTTAGGTCAGGAGGTATACACAGTATGCCGCAGGAAAATAGACGAGTTTGAGGATGTCGTATTGAAAGATATTCAAGACGTTGAAAAAAAATTGCTGCTTCAAATCCTTCCGAAAATACAAGAAAATATTCTAAACGAAGAGGTAGAATGGGAATGACAAAACCAAAATTGTGGACAAAGGATTTCTTAATTGTCTCAGCAGCGAACTTTTTTCTTTATTTTACATTTTATTTATTAATGGTAACTATTACCATATTTGCATCAGACGAATTCCACGCTTCACCTAGTGAGGCGGGTCTAGCTTCAGGCATTTTTGTGATCGGGGTGTTAATCGCACGTCTTTTTACAGGAAGGTCGATCGACAAGGTTGGCTGGAAAAAAACACTTTATCTCGGCCTCCTGTTCTTTTTAATTACGACCTGCCTGTATTTCTTTGTTAATAATATGACGACACTTTTGATGAACCGTTTTTTGAACGGGGCATCGATGGGAATGGCTTCGACAGCAACAGGGACGATCGTTGCAAAAATCATCCCCAATGAAAGACGAGGGGAAGGGACGGGCTACTATG
>DLCS01000151.1:3294-5473 GCA_002480735.1 Bacillaceae bacterium UBA7792
AGGGACGGGCTACTATACCCTAAGTGTCGTCCTTGCCGCTTCTGTGGGCCCTTTTTTAGGCATGTTACTTATTCATTATGCGGGATTTTCTATCAACTTTGCCTTATGTATCTTGCTAATCGCCTTCAGCTATATCTCCGTTTTCTTTTTGAAGATTCCAAAAGTACAATATTCAAAGGAACAATTAGAGAAGATGAAGGGATTTTCTCTTCACAGTTTCTTTGAGGTAAAAGCGATACCGATTTCCATCATAGGTATTTTCATCGGGTTAGGCTATTCTAGCATTCTTACATTTCTTAGTTCCTATACAAAGGAAATCAATTTAGTAGAAGTTGGCAGCTTCTTTTTTATCGTTTATGTAGTGTTTGTTTTAGTATCAAGACCTTTTACAGGCCGTTGGTTTGATGAAAAAGGGGAAAATATGATTATGTATCCATCTATCTTACTATTTGCTCTTGGTTTGTTTGTCTTAAGTGAGGCACATCATGGCTTTGCGCTATTACTAGCAGGAGCTCTAGTAGGTCTCGGGTACGGAACACTTTCTGCCAGCGGTCAGGCGATTTCCATCAAAGTTTCCCCGAAGGAACGAGTGGGCCTAGCAACTTCAACTTGGTTTATCTTTTTCGACGGCGGGGTGGGTATCGGACCAACCATTCTTGGGGCTATTGTTCCGATTCTTGGATATCGCGGTCTGTATATGACCATGTCCATCGTACTTCTTGCTTGTCTATTTCTATATTATCTTTTACATGGTAGAAAAGCGGTGAAAAAGGGAAATCAAGTGATCCAGGCTAGTTAATTATGAGTAGTCACGATGCTCCAACCAGGAGACATAGAAATAGAAGGAGCCTTTCAACCTGAAAAATGTTGGTTGAAAGGCTCCTTTATTTTTTGTTAGAACATGCCATGCTCATTGAGAGAATCCTCTGGGATCGGCTGACCGATATCCCATAATTCCACAATTTTGTTATCATGGAAGCGGAAAATATGTACTACAGCTGCACCTCGATCTGTGGGATTCTGCCTCAGATGGGAGTGCACCGCAACTGTAGTGCCCTCTTGTATCGCCTGTTTGACCGCAAAGATTTTGTTCGGGCTATCCTTGGCACTCTCCTCCATTCCAGCCATAAGCGAACTAGCATCACCACCGAAATAGGGGTTATGATGACGAAAATCAGACCCGATGTATGTCTCATAGGCTTCTCGAACCCGTCCGGAAGCTACAAGCTGTAAAAAGGCAACGGCTTTCTCTTTGAGCGACTCATTAGATGAAAAATTTTTCTCTGTACTCATCTCATTTTTTCCTTTCATTGATAGATTGACTAGAAGTTTAGTGGATATTGAGCATGATGTCAATTGTTAGAGGCGGACCGTTAGGAAGGATAGCAATGGCGACAAGTTCATCAGGATTTCCGAGGAAGTTGTCGTCATAGGGCAGCAATGACGACAGAAACATCGGAATTAGTAGGCAATGTGTCGTCATAGAGAAGCAATGACAGCAGAAATCATCAAGAAATAACACATTGACACTATTGAATTCTTCTATTGTGCTTGTCTCACCTTACTCTAACCATAAACCTACCCAAAGAAGGCTTCTTAATATTTGAAAATTTGTAATTGATAGATTAATAATAGTAGAATAGATTTATCAAAAATGAGGGGACATATGGGTAGGAGAGAATGCGGATGAAGAAAAAGATAATCATAATATCAGCAATCGTAGTTATTTTAATAGGGGTTGCTTATGGGGCTGTGGGGAATTATTTTTATAACTATGCTTTGAATGCAAATGATGAAAAGGAGTTCCTAGAGGGAAATCCGCATTTAGAAGAAAGCGAAGCGGTAATCGCTGAGGTAGCGGAAGAGGCAAAGCTAGCGGACGAACAATTTAAGCTTGAGCATCCACCATCAGAGCTATCCATCATTTCCAATGATAAGTTAAAGTTAAAGCTACATGCTGATGTCTATCAAAACGATAAAGCTAAAACGAAATGGGCCATTGTCACCCATGGTTATACCGCGGATGCAGCAAGCATGACAAGATGGGCTCGCCATTTCTATGAACAAGGATTTCATGTTTTGGCTCCTGATCTTCTTGGACATGGGAAGAGTGAAGGAAATTATATTGGAATAAGCTGGCATGACCGTCTTTGTGTGATGCCATGGATTAATGAAATTT
>DLCS01000055.1:0-675 GCA_002480735.1 Bacillaceae bacterium UBA7792
AGAGGGTACTCTTTTTTTTGCTTGGTACAAATTCTTATTCATCAATACAGGCAACCATTGCATAGATATATATGGAACTACATCAAGGATTAGCGGAGGTGATGGAATGTCTGGGGGAGTTAGGTTTTTGCTTTATCTCCTTTCATTCTTTATTCCCATTGCAGGCATCATTCTCGGAATTATTTGGATGAACGATGCTGATTTGGAAAAGAAGCAGGTAGGAAAAACATGCTTAATTGTATCGATTGTGGCCATTGCGCTTAGCTGTATCTGTTGGTTTGCAGCTTCAGCATTATCAATCATGCCAGCCTTTTATGGGTATTAACCGTACGGCATGGGTACGGGTTTGGAATCATTCGCTTTTTTTCTAGGAAAAGCAATCTGTCATCAGCTTCATGAAAGAACCTTTTTCATTGATGGACATTATTTACCGGTTTGTGCTCGTTGTACCGGTATCTACATCGGTATTTTCTTTTCCGTTCTTCTATTTGGCTTTGGGAAAAAATTTCGCTCTAATACAATTCCAACAACAAAAATAAGTATTTTTTTATTAGTTTTTCTTCTTCCATTAATCATTGATGGTTTCGGATCCTATCTTGGCTTCTACTCTACAACCAACCTTGTTCGAGTCATTACAGGTGTTTTGTTTGGTGTCATTTTACCGATTTTTGTTCT
>DLCS01000055.1:915-1392 GCA_002480735.1 Bacillaceae bacterium UBA7792
CCCTTGCTCAATCATACGGTCACCTCCACAAATCGCGTGATGACAGACTTAAGAAGGTTTTATTATACTCTCGCTTTAGCACTCCTACTTGCGCTACTTTCTAGTCAAGGATTTATCCCATTGATCATCTTGGATTTACTAATTGTCGGAAGCCTCGTTAGCTGGGTAGCAATACTGTTTTTACTCTTTTATAAAAAAATTAGAAATAGGTTCATTTCAATTGGATTTTCATACATGAGCAGCATACTTGTTCTATTCGCTCTTTCTACCATTCATTCAATCATTGAAAATATCCTACGATAAAAGAGTCAGGCAAAACCCGCTGACTCTTTTGTAGTTAAAACGTACTATAAATATTCTCACAGGTTTCTGCAGTTGGTTCATAGAAGCAGTGCTGCTTAAATCTCCCGACAAGGGGCTGATTATACCATTGGGCAGGACAGTCTCCAGTAGGTCGAAAATACCATAGACTAAATG
>DLCS01000055.1:1491-3447 GCA_002480735.1 Bacillaceae bacterium UBA7792
CCATAGACTAAATTTTGCCGGCCATAGCCTTTCTCCACCCACCGCCCGCCTGGCCAGTTTTCTATCAACCTCTCTTGCAGGCTGATAGAAATATCCCTTTTGTGTGGCCTCGAATGCATGAGGTTGATAAACCATTTGTGGAATTGTTCTTAGTCCCTTAAAATCAGAGCAATTTCCTCTAATTCGGTTAATCCCTACATTTCCTACCATTAGCATTCCTTCTAGACCTTCACCCTCGGCTTCCGCACGAAGCAGCCTAGCCATTAAGTCAATATCCGTATTGGATGCTGCAACAACAGCCATACCATCACCTCTGTAAGTTCATCTATTTTATCTTATTCCTTAAGTGGGTGATGTTTCCAAAAGGGGATACTTGGGTGCAGAAGAAAATGCCTAACCGTAATGACAGTTAGGCACTATTTTCTATACAAAATTAGCCATTGCTTTCTCCCAGCTCACCCTTATGTCCTCCCCAGGCTGTTCCTCGACTCTATTTTCTAGATCGAAAATCAAAGTGGAGCGGGTTTCCATGTCATATTGCGGCCAGTTCGGCATCGCCTGAGTACTTGGATTACCAGTCCGAGCAAATGCGATCCAAGCCTGATGCATCTGATCGGATACCGTTTGTCTGTCTGGAGAACTCCCAGTCAGGTTCTCCGTTTTCGGTTTGTTTAGTGTATTCCAAACAAATGGAATTTCAAGGGCATGGGCTGCCTTTAAAGCCCCACCCAGGACAGGACTCTCCCAGTCGAAACGATACATCCAAACAGAGGCACCCTGCTTGACCTGATGTTCGGCAAGCTTGATCGCAGGATATGTAAAGATCTGCATCGTCATCAGCTGGTTATATAAATCCTGACTTAATTCTTCTTCAAGCTGTTTTGAAAGAGTGGGCCAAAGAGGACCAAAGGTCTTTTCGAAGACAGCCTGCGTGGTTGGCTGATCCATATTTTGCCACATTGGGTCAAATGCAGTAAAAATATTGTACTCGTCCTTGTTGGTTCCGATAAGAATACTGACATCCTTGGCTGAACCAGTTGCAATTGCAGCTTCAGGATGAAGAGGAAGAGAGACTCCATCAATCACTGGAGATAAGCTCATGGGTGGGACTATGCCCGAAGCTTCAATTAGTTTTTCAACGGGTATTTGCTCAAGCTCTACGAGGTTTGCTGAATCGACATTTAATGCGGTTAATATCTTGTTGGCTACCTTTGTGGCTTTCTCTTTAGGAATGGCATTTCGTGCAGCTCCACTTTGAAGAATTGCCTGTTGAAAGAGACCTTTGGCAGCAGGCATACCGAGTAACACGCCAATACTCATTGCCCCTGCGGATTCTCCAAAGACGGTGACCCGATTTGGATCGCCACCAAAGCTGGAAATATTATCCCTGATCCATTCGAGTGCTGCAACCTGATCAAGAATGCCACAGTTCCCTGAGGTAGCGTACTCCTCTCCACCAATATCGCCGAGATGTAGAAAACCGAATACTCCAAGGCGATAATTAATTGTGACCACAACGACATCGCCATTTGCAGCAAAGGGTTGACCATCATACCAAGAACTAGAGCCAGAGCCTGAAACAAAGGCACCACCATGAATCCAGACTAGCACAGGTCGCCGCTTGTTATCGGAAGCTGGCGACCAAACATTCAAATATAAGCAATCCTCACTCATATTCGTGATGTCATTACCTAGAAAATCCATAATCTCACTGGAAGCCTGGGCAGCTACAGGACTAAATTGTGAGGCATCACGAACTCCCTCCCATGAATCCGGTTTTACTGGTGGACGAAAGCGCAAAGAGCCAACAGGGGGCTTTGCGTAAGGTATTCCTTTCCAGCAATAGACATCTCCAAGCTTCTCCCCTTGTACCTTTCCATAACTCGTTTCAACTAGAGCATCTGACATGAGTGTATCTCCTTTCATATTGGCTATATTAGTCTTCAGTGTTGATTT
>DLCS01000055.1:3684-5537 GCA_002480735.1 Bacillaceae bacterium UBA7792
ATCAGATATAACAGAGCCTTTTTATTAAGAAAGTATGTGGAAATTCCTGCTAGAGTATCTATATTCAACAGAAATGGAGCAAATCCTTTATTTTTTAAATTTTCTAAAAATAAATGAAAACTCAAACTAAATTTACGAGATTCTCTATCTATAAACAGGTTGAAAATAGTACAATGTAGAAAGGAAGAGTTAGCCATGTGATAGATTCATTGAAAAAGGGGGAATATTTTTTTGGAGAAGAAAATGACGAAGCCTGAGAAAAGCTGGGCTCTCTATGATTGGGCTAATTCAGCCTACACGATTGTAATTGTTACGGCTATCCTGCCATTGTATTTTAAAGCATCAGCAACCGAGGCGGGCATTAACGCAGCTACCTCGACGGCTTACTGGGGGTATGCGAACTCCTTCGCAACATTGGTGATCTCGATCTTAGCACCTATCTTAGGAACCATCGCTGACTTTAGGGGCTTTAAGAAAAGGTTTTTTGTTTTTTTCTCAGCGTTAGGTGTTGTTTTTACATTATTATTGGCCGTCGTTCCGTCCGATCAATGGCTTTTATTATTAGTCTTTTATGTCCTAACGTCTATCGGCTTTTACGGTGCGAATGTTTTTTATGATGCCTTTTTAGTTGATGTCACGACAGAGGAGCGAATGAATCGTATCTCCGCAAATGGATTTGCTTTGGGGTATATTGGAAGTACCATTCCCTTCGTCATTTCAATTGCCATCATCGTTTTAGCACAGAAGGAAATCATCCCGTTATCTGTGTCAGTGGCTAGTCAGATTGCCTTTGTCATTACCGCATTATGGTGGGGGCTTTTCACAATCCCGATGTTGAAAAATGTGGAACAGGTTTATTTTGTTGAAAGGGTTCCAAATCCCGTCCGAACAAGTTTTAAGAAACTGTTCACAACCCTGAAAAATATTAAAGCATTCCGGCCCTTATTTTTGTTTTTAATTGCTTATTTCTTTTATATCGATGGGGTTCATACAGTCATCAAAATGTCGACAGCTTATGGGTCTGATTTAGGAATTGATTCAACAACACTTTTAATTGTATTATTTGCAACCCAAGTGATTGCGGCACCATTTACCGCATTGTTTGGGAAATTAGGTACCAAATATAGTGAGAAAAGCATGATTATGGTAGGAATCATCATTTATATCTTTATTTGCTGCTATGCTTATTTCCTTGATTCTGCCTTAGATTTCTGGATTCTTGCCATGCTTGTTGGAACGGCCCAAGGAGGAATCCAAGCACTTAGCCGCTCCTACTTTGCCAAGCTTGTTCCAAAGGAGTCCTCCAATGAGTTCTTTGGATTCTATAGTATTTTTGGAAAATTTGCAGCCGTGGCTGGACCCGTCTTGCTTGGTGCAACAGCGCAAATTACCGGCAGTACAAATGCTGGTGTGTTCAGCTTAGTTATTCTATTTATTATTGGAGCGATTCTATTACTCCGTGTACCGAATGCAAATGAAGCGGTTTCCATGCCTCCAGTGACAGGTCAGTCCAAAAAATAAATCATTGGAAAGCACATAGCATCTTATTTAGCTATGTGCTTTTCTATGGTAATATATGAGATTAATAGTTAGCGGAAAGGTGGATTATCATGAGTTATTCAATCCGTAGGGCAAATCTTGAGGACATGAAACAAATTCAACAGGTGGCTAGAATTAGTTGGCATGATACATATGAGGGAATTATCCCCGTACTTATTCAGGATCAATTTTTGAACACAGCCTATAGTGATGAGATGATGAAAAGAAGAATAGAGCATTCCCTTTTGCTCGTTACAGAAATGGAAAGGAAGATCGTGGGGTTTGCCAATTTTTCCCCAATAAAAGAAAATGGG
>DLCS01000191.1:0-46218 GCA_002480735.1 Bacillaceae bacterium UBA7792
GGGGATTATTTTACGCTTACATTTAAAAATAGGATGCTCCAAAGTTTATGAGGCACCCGCTAAAAAATCTTGATTATAATATATATTTATTTCTTCAATTACTACAGTCATCAGTTCTAGAAGTTTTAAAGTATAAATTAAGAGGATTTTAAGTTAGAATGGAAAAATATACTATGACTTTTATGTTAATATGGCGGTGATAATAATGGCAAAAAATATCTCATTTTTAGAACTAGCACGAAAAGTCCTATTAGAGACGAAAAAGCCAATGACTATTGAAGAGATTTGGGACTATTCATTGAGAAATGGATATGAAAAATTAGTCAAAACTAAAGGAAAAACCCCCTGGAGAACAATGGGAGCGCAAATTTATGTAAATATAAGAGATAAAAAAGATACCCCTTTTATTAAAATCGATTCAAAACCAAGAAAATTTTTTTTGAGAGAGCTATCTACAACAAACTTTGGAATTAACCATATTATTGAAGATGAAGAAGCAGAAGTTGAAGAACCAAAAACCTTCTCCTTTAACGAAAGGGAACTACACCCTTTTTTGTCTTATTACGCTAATACCTTTATGAATATTTATACTAAAACAATCTATCATGAAAAATCTAGTAAAAAGACGTATGCTCAGTGGTTACATCCTGACCTAGTAGGTGTATATTTTCCAATAGACGATTGGGACTCTGAAGTTTTAGATTTTGGAATGATTTTAGGGAGTCAACTAATAAAAATTTATTCTTTCGAGGTTAAAAAAGAACTTACTTTTTCTAATATCAGAGAGTCCTTTTTCCAAGCTGTTTCTAACTCTTCTTGGTCAAACGAGGGTTATTTAGTTGCAGCTAAGATATCACAAGACGATGAATTTATTACAGAATTAAAGAGGTTATCTACTTCTTTTGGAATTGGGATTATAAAATTGGATATTGATGACCCTGATGCATCTGATATTATATTTCCTGCTAGATTTAAAAGTGACATTGACTGGGATACTGTAAACAAAATCTCGAATCAAAACCCTGACTTCCGAGCTTTCTTACGAAGAGTAAAAAATGACTTATCTAATAAAGAAATAATAAAAGCTATGTACGATAAAGTTTTTGAGTCAGAAAAACTATTAAAGATGATAAATAGGTAAAAAAATATTCAAAATGAAGAGTGTTTACATACTATCACTCCTCATTTTGAATTAAAAATAAGTTTCTTCTGTTCTCAATTAACTTGATAAATTCTCTTATGTTCATTGATTTCCTCAGGATGTAAGTCATAAAAATTATAACCGCCTCCGCCGTTCCATCCTACTTCTTCAGTAATACCGGCATTTTCTTCTCCATTAATAATACTTTGCATCCTAGGAACTACTAAATCAAATATATGAGAGCCTCTTTCAATCCCAATATATTTTCTTTTCATTTTGTGGGCGACAGCAGTTGTTGTTCCTGAACCTAGGTAGGCATCTAAAACAATATCACCTTCATTTGTTGCAATATCTAAAATTCTCTTAATAAGTTGTTCCGGTTTGGGGGTGTCAAAGACTGGAGAAGTAGGGAAAATTGATAACACATGCTTCTTAGCTGTATTTGTGGTACCCACTTCACTTCCTAGCCACAAAGTTTCTGGTGTAATTCCTACTACCTTTTCTGAAAGAAACTTTTTTACTCTTGGTACTCCGTTACCATCTCTTCCAAACCAAATATTATTATTAAGAATTTCTCTTTCCATTTTTTCCTTATTATATATCCAGCATCTCCCGTTAGGTGGCTTATGCTCTTTTCCATTTGGAGCTATAATACTGTAAAATTGACTTTTTACTGCATGTCCTGCTTGAACATGTGCTGAGACTGATTGCCAAGGACCTCTCGGGTCATTATCTGGATTCTTATACCTTGAAAGTATCTCATCCGTTGCGGGAAGGAGATTCCTGGACCTTTTAAATTTTTCGGGATTTTTGGCATAAACTAAAATATACTCATGGTTATTAGAAAATACTTTTCTATTCTCTCTTGAAGTTCTATGCTCCCAAACAATAGTTGTTAGAAAGTTTTTCCTACCAAAAACTTCATCGGCTGCTACTTTTAGATAGTGCACTTCACTATCATCTATCGAAATCCATATACTTCCATCCTCGCTCAAGAGAGGTTTTAACATCTTTAACCTTTTTGTTATATCGTCTAGCCATTTTTTATGCTCTTTATCGTCATTGTAGTGAGTATACTTTTCACCGTTATTATATGGTGGGTCTAAATAGATACACTTTACTAAGCCGGAATAATTTTCACTTAATGAATCAAGAGCTTCCATATTGTCTCCAAAAATCAACATATTTCCAGAGCCTTCATTCCCAAAAGAAAATTTCTCTACATATCTAGGCTTTTTGATTTTAACCACCTTCCTTTCCTGTTCATTATGGTTTACAAACAATCAATATTTCTGCTTCATAGGAAATATCAAAGTTTTTATTAGTTTTATTCAATTTACTGTGTGAAAATTGTCCAGCTGAAATGAGTTCTACACTTCCAAAGTACTTTCTTCCTAAATACTCTAATTCTTCTATTGTTTGAATCCTTGGGGTACTTTTTTTAGTGTCATCATATGGTGAATATGATAAAACTAAAGAAGCATCTAATTCCTTTACTTTTCTAAATAGGTTATCAAATGCTTCATTGGCCTTACTTTTAATTGAGTAAGGAGATTGGTGTCTATCCTCTCTATAAACTCCTCTACTTAATCTTTCTTGTCCATTTATGAATGTCTTTGAAATAGTTGGATTATCTCTTAAACATATAGTTTCCAGAACATGATAGTAGCGACTGTAATGATATCTAGTGTATGGAGGGTCAGCATATACAACTTTTACACCATTTTTAAGATTATCTAAAGCATCCGATGAATCCATTTTATATATCTGATGGTCAAAATGAGATTTCTCAAGTGAAATATAACCTTGAAGCTTTTTCATAAAAGTTTCAAAAACATTTATTTTTCTATCTTTAACAACCTTGCTAACAATATTTTTCTTTGGTGTACCATCAGAATTAAATGTTTTTAAAGGTTGTGCAAATTGCTTGCCGACAGTATTTACTATCTCACTTGCAGTACTTAAAATTGCTGCTACAATTATATCTTTATCACTTTTATAAAATGAAGATGCATACTCTAGTAAGGTGTCCAATTGTATAGATTGCTCATAGGAAAAATAAAGTCCACCAAAGTAACGGACAACTAAAGCCTCTGGACCGTGAATATATTCCATTTTCTTCAACCTGATAGAAGTCTCATTCATTGCTACTGCTAAGTCGGTAGAGCTATTTTCACTTAATTTATCTTCAAAAGCAATAATAGAGCCCTTCTCAACCAATTCACAAAGAGAGAATATATCGCCAATTATAGCCTTCTCAACAGATTTTTTTTCATATTCAATCATTGGTTCTAAACACCAACTAAGCTTCTTAAAATGTTCTGAGTTCATACACTGAGAAATGACTTGTTCTACTTGTAGGTTCGCTTTTAAAGGTAAAATAGCAGCTGATGTAATAACTCTAGAATACTCTTGTATATCTACTGCTGTTACAGGTCTATACTTCCCCAAATATTGGGATACTGTGCCTGAGCCAGCAAAAAGGTCACAAACCCTACTATTAGTAGGGTCTATGTCATCTATAGTTTCTTTTATAAATTCTAGTATTCTTAATTTACTACCAAGATAATGAATTGGTCTAAATGCCTTCATTTCCTCACTTGTGTCTGCAAATAAGCTCATTTGCTCACTTGTTGTTTTTATTAAATCTATATTTTTCAATTTTTATTACATCCAATCATTACGTAATATTCCAGAATGGTAAGTTTGGGCATTGAGCATGTAATTCTTGAACGTTTGCAAGATGTCTTTTCATTCGAGTAGCTGGCGCTGTCAAGTTTTCACCATTTAAATAACTTCTTATTTCATCATAGTACGGCTCATTAGGCATAGCAAGAATATATAAGAAAACTCGCGTCGAAACTCGAATAAATACCCCAATCGGTCGAGGGTCTGGATATAATTGTCCAGCTGCTCCTCTTAATTCAAAACGGTAATTTTTACTTTTAGTAGGTACTCCTGGTCTTATTTCTACTTCACCTAAAGCCCCATTTGAACGAACACTTCTGAACAAAACACGATAACCACTATTTTCATTGGTTAGGTCTCCTCCAAAAAAATTCTCAAAATCAGTTTGTGTGAAATTAGCCTGAGTTAACCTATTACCATTTTTATTGATTTCTGTTAACAACACTATATCATCGTCAGAAAAACTCCAAGCTTCAAAGTCCTCTTCCTCTATTGAAAAAGGCTCTTGTTCCACATTGCTTTCTTCTTCAACTACCTCTTCTTGTTCACCTAAGCTCTCTACTTCAGCATCTAACTTCATCTTTTTCTTAAAATTAGAATACATTTTTGTATTTAATCGACCTTTTTCTAATACTTCTTCATCATCAATTTCCTTTAGAAAACGTTTATTATGGTCTAACCAACTTTCCCAATATGCTTCTATCTCTGCAATTTTTGAATCGTCAACTTCTATAATACTAAATGCTTCCCTATTACGTCTCAATCCTTTTTCTGTTAAATTGCTAGACCCTATGACCAAAAATCCACCATTTTCATTCTTTATCCAGCTAAATTTGGGATGAAATAAAGAACCTTTAGTGTCATGCATAAAGGCTTTTAATTCTAAATTTCCTTTATACTTAGTTCTTAATTCGTTTAATTTAATTAATGCCTTCTCACTGGTAACCTCATCGATTCCAACTATTACTTTAAACTTACCTTTAGTAACAAGTGCTTCAAAGACCTCATCTTCGAAGAAAAGCTTGGCTCCTCCAGCAGTAACAAATGCATAGGCCCCACCACCATATTGACCATTTTCACATACTTTAAGTAAAGCTTCATGTGTAGAATAGGTTCCAGTAAATGATGGGTCTTGGATATAAAAATTCATAAATTCTCCCCCTAATAAATTCGCATAATATTACAATTGACCTATGCCTATTATAATATAGATGAAGAGAAATACTATTTTTATCTATTCTAAAAGTCCCCACCAAAACAAACATACGTTCCCTTTTATTATAATGGATTATCGAATTAAAGAGAACATAAATTTACAAAAAACCTCATTTACTTATGATACGGTTCCCCCCGATTTATCCTGTAAGCCCGATACACCTGTTCAACCAAAATAAGCCTCATTAGCTGATGAGGAAATGTCATTTTAGAAAAGGAGAGCCTTTCATCTGCCCTTTGAAGAACCTCGCTGCTCAAGCCGAGTGAGCCGCCAATAACGAAGGCTATTTTGCTTTTTCCGTATGTTGCGAGCTTGTCTAGTGAGTCAGCAAGTTCCTCTGAGGACTTTTGTTTTCCATCAATGGCCAAGGCAATGACATATGTATCCGGGTGAAGCTTGGAAAGGATGCGCTCGCCTTCCTTCTGCTTCACCTGCTCCATTTCAACTGCACTTAATTCCTCGGGTGCTTTTTCATCGGAAACCTCCATGATTTCGATCTTGGCATAGCTAGACAATCTTTTTAAATATTCGTCAATTCCTTGCTTTAAATATTTCTCTTTTAGTTTTCCAACGGTAATGATCGAGATATTCACACCTAATCCTCACTTTACGAACAAGTTATCCACAAAAATTATCCACATGTCCACATTTTCTATCCACATCTTGTATGAGATCATTCGTTCGCTACAACATATATAGCCCTATTTTGACAATATTCACAGGTTGTTGATAAGTCCTCAGCCTCTACTTTTGATAGCAATGGAAACGTCTCAAACTCATCTACAATCGTATCTATCGCAAGATCTACATGTTCCTCACAGCAATAAATCATGTTCATCATCCTAACCTATCTTTTTTATCGATTGTGGATAATTAATCAACTCTCATTTATCCACATTCTCTATCATAACAAAAAAGCAAGAAAGCCACATTACGCTTTCTTGCTTTATTTTATCCACAAACGATTCTTACAATGTGTCGCCTGACAGTTTCATCGTCGCTTCTTGAATTTTTCCTGCTCTGTAGAATTTAACCTTCAAGGTATCCCCGATAGTCTTCTTTGTATATAGATGCTTTCTCAATTGGATCGTATCCTCAATCTTATCACCATCCATCTCAATGATGACATCAAGCTCCTTTAAGCCTGCTTGTGCAGCCGGAGAATTTGGCTCTACCCGCATAACCGCTACTCCACTTGTCACATTATCCGGCAGCTTTAATGCTTCTCTTTGATAATAAGCTGGTATTTCGTTCACAGACTGTAGCTCAATGCCCATATATGGACGATTCACTTTGCCATACTTCTCTAAATCCTCAATTACGGGAATTGCAGAATTGATTGGAATCGCCAACCCAATGCCTTCCACTGCACTTTCAGCAATTTTCATGGAGTTAATGCCAATGACCTGGCCTGCGATATTGATAAGAGCGCCTCCACTATTACCCGGATTGATAGCCGCATCCGTCTGTAATACCTCGGCCTGCCAATCAATTACGCCATTTTCGTCAATATCGACTGGAACCGCTCTCTCCAAACCAGAAATGATCCCTTGTGTAACGGAGCCAGAGAAAATGGACCCTAATGGATTCCCAATGGCAATGACCGGTTCCCCGGTTTTTAATGCATCAGAATCACCAAACTCTGCAATCGTCTTGATTTTACTGCCATCCACTTCAAGTACAGCCAAATCGGTCCAGATGTCACTACCCCTTAATTTTGCAGGAATTTTTGTACCATTTGCTAAGGTAACCTCCAGGGAACTCGCCCCAGCAATGACATGGTGGTTTGTTACAACATAGGCCTTATTCCCATCCTTTTTATAAATAACCCCAGAGCCGGAGCCTGCTTCCCGAGCCTGTCCTTGTGCTCCATGCCAAAAGCTTGTTTCCTGAATATTGGAGATTCCTACTACAGCATCTCCTGCCTTATCGACTGCCTTTGTAATATCTGTTTCTATATTTACAGATACCTTTTTGGTGTCAATCGCATTTCCGTTCGTGTTCTTTGTTGCTTGTTCAGCGGGTGACACATCGTAAGGGAGTGCATTGTATTCAATAAGCTTCGGGAATGCAACAATCACGAGTAACCCTCCAAGAATAACCCCGACAAGACTTGCTAAGAAATAGCCCCCCTTGTTTCCCTTTTGCTTTTTATAGCGACTTTCATAGTCTTGATCGTAATAACCCATTCATCTTCATTCCTTTCACTAGAACGATAGCTAGATGTTATTCTTCCTATATATACCCAATTATAATCTCACAAAGGGAAAAATCTAATGAAAAGATCCGTTTTCCGTAAATCTTACGAGTTTTTTCATAATTTTTTCGCAATTCCTTACGATTTAGTGGTTAGCACATCAACCGTCCATGTAAATGATAGAAAAAGGAGTGTGGACTCCCCACACTCCCCTTGTTTATACGGCCGTCAATGCTGTTGGGATTTTCGGATCGGTATGATGCAGCTCGACCTCTTCCCCCACAATAATTCCTTGTTCCTTTAAAGTCTGGGTCACAGACATTTTTGCTAAATCCTTCATATTGTTGTCCTGACTAAGATGTGCTAAATAAATTCTCTTCGTTTGATCTCCGATGACCTCGCTCATCGCAATCGCCGCATCCTCATTTGAAACGTGGCCGACGTCACTTAAGATTCGTCGTTTGATATTCCACGGGTAGCGCCCCATTCGCAGCATCTGGACATCATGATTGCTTTCAAAGACGAACATATTCGCATTCGCAATCGTTCCCTTCATGCGGTCGCTGACATAGCCCGTATCGGTAATCAGGACAAGCTTTTTGCCCTCATGGTGGAACACATAGAACATGGGCTCGGCCGCATCATGAGAAACCCCGAACGACTCGATGTCCAAGGAACCAAAGCTTTTGACCGTTTCCATATCAAAAGTGAACTTTTGCTCCGTAGGGATTTCCCCTATCAGACCATTCATTGCATCCCACGTCTTTTTGTTGGCATAGACCGGAAGCTTGTACTTTCTAGCAAGCACGCCAATTCCCTTTATATGATCACTGTGCTCATGCGTAACAAGCAACCCCGAAAGATCGCCTGGATTGCGATCAATTTTTGCAAAGAGGGCCTCCATCTGCTTTCCGCTTAAGCCCGCATCAACCAAAAAAGAATGCGCATCCGTCTCAACATATACCGCATTCCCTGTACTCCCACTCGCAAGTACACTAAAGCGCATCCCCATTTTCTTCACTCCACTATCTTTTTATCTTCGTTGTTCAGCTGTATAATCTGTCCTTCAATCGCATTCACAAATAAGTCTTCTTCTCCATTCACAACAAATCGCCAAACAGGTGTCAGCACTTGAGAAGAAGTAAGATGAACTAATGTATAATACCCTAGCTCAACATCTGTAATCTTACTGCCAAATGGAAGCTCTCCATTCTCATATAATGTTTCAATCCCTTTCATAGGCTGTAAAATGGTTTCTTCCTCTGAAAACTCCTCGAAATCCTTCAGCAAGGTTTGTTTATAACCTACAATCTCGTTATTGTTATTTAAATAGAAGGTCAGTTCCCCGTTGATATTCTTGTATAACATCTTTCCTTGGTAATGCTGATAAAAGGTAATCGTTTGCTCCACTGAATCGATATTCCAGAAATCATATTGATCACCCTGAAATACACTATTTTTTAGAATTGGTGTCAAATCGTCAGAGCCGAAATCTTTATTCAATTGGATTGGATTATTCAATGCCGATTCAATCGTTGTTTCATTCTTTATTTTGATGGTCTGACCTTTTAGAATCGTCCCCGAAAGCTTCTCAAGCTCCTCTTTTGTGAATTTTTTGGGAGTTGCACTAATATACCTATCCTTCTTTAAGTTTTTGGGAAGCTCTACATACTCAATTTCCTCTGTTTTTAGCTTATTTTCAAAGGATGTTTCGGATAAGTAATCATACTGACTTGACACATAGATCTTATAAAACTCATTTAATAAATAGATGTTTAGGATGAGAAAGGCAAAGATAAAGATGGTTTTAATTCTACTCCAATCCAAAGTCCATTCCTCCCTCATCTCCCGCCTTGACATTCCACCATTGATCCTTATACTTGTAATACCATGAAGGCTCTAAATGAATAAGTGGATCCCCTGCGACCTTCGTCATCTCATAACCGATAGCGATTTCCTGGAGGAATTCTGGCTCAATATCCTCTCTTGCTTTCAGAATTTCCAATATCCCTACGCCTGACATCAGCTGAACCTCTGTTGACTCCACTCGCCTATCTAATGAGAAATTATTTCGCAAATATTGGTAGATCCCAGTTTGTCCCCATATTTGCAGGATTTCCGACATTCCATTGTTATTGAAAATAGGATATCCTGATGTGTCATATAATCGAAAAAGAACGGTGTTCTCAATCTCATCTAACCCCACATAATGATAATTACCTGTCCAACCACCATGTCCATTCACAAAATCAATACTTCTCTGTAACAAATTGCTAGAGTTTGCAGTAACATCTTTTTCTTGGGCTGGATTCACGTAAAGAATCGTATTTGTTTCATAATTAACACTAAGCAAGGTTGATGAATCCTTGTATTCCTCACTATATCCCGTCGAATTTCGCTGCACAAAGCTTGGGTTTCTAAATAAAGCATCCCTGAATTGCGTTGTTGGGATTAAATCCAGCAAATAATTGTAGGCATACATCGTAATTGGATCCGTTCGGACTAATATTCTTCGTTCCTCTGATAAATTTTCGAGAGTATATAGAGCAAAATTTCGATTCGTCGATGCCTTTAAGAAATAATCCTCTTGAAAGTTTAAGATAAAGGAAGTATTGACACGGAATCGATAAGCCTCCTGCTTTTCGATTGAGACAAAATATACATAACCGCTCTCTTTTGTAATATTGTTCAAGTCAATAATGATTTGATCAAATGCAATTCCAAAAGCGTCCTTATCTTTAATGCCCAGGATATTTTTGTATATTTCCATGGGAATACGTTCAGGAAAGACAATTTGGGCTTTTCCCTTTTCATAAATAAAATCGGAAAGATCTCCAATTTGATTCGAAACATCCTCAAATTGTTCAAAATTCCATCTGCTTATTTCCCTGATAATTCGGTCAACCTCATTCATTTGCAATGTGCCATAGTGAGCATCATTAATGTGATAATAGATTTGATCTGGTTTGATAATCTCTTTGATTTCCTTCTGATCACTGATTGACACACCTGGCACCATTTTTGGATTTTCCATCGTGTCATAATGGGGTTGATAAGTCCAGATTCTCCAGGTTAAGCTGATACTCAAGAAAACGAGAATGGTTAGAAGGATTGTTTTTATGTTTTCAAAGGTCATTCCCAATCATCTCCTTCCGTTTGAACGTAAGGTAGACTAAAGGATACCGTTGTACTTTGTCCCTCCGTACTCTCAGCCCAAATTTCCCCACCATGTGCCTCTACCATTTCCTTCGCTATCGCGAGTCCGAGACCTGTTCCGCCAAGCTTTCTTGTCCGTGCTTTATCCACTCGGTAGAAACGCTCAAAAATTTTCTCCAGATTGTCTTTTGAAATGCCTTCTCCTTCATCTTTGACGCTAACAATGATTCTTTCATCTTCCTTTATCATCATAAATGTCACTTTCCCACCATCAGGTGAATACTTGAGCGCATTTGAGATGATGTTATCTAATACCTGTGTCAGCTTATCAGCATCAATTTCTACAAAGGTAGCCTGCTCTAATAGTTTTCTTTCAAAATGAACATTTTGTTCCTTCGTTAATTCAAATCGGTCTATGATCCGATCATAGAACTTAACAAAGTCTACCCATTCAGTATTAAGTTGATAGTCCTTGCTATCCATCTTGGAAAGCTGCAGAAGATCATTAACGAGGCGAATCATTCTCTCCGTTTCATTTTGCGTAATTTCTAAAAAATTTGGTGCAATCTCTTCATCCTTCCATGCACCTTCAGCCAGAGCCTCTAAATAGCTTCTCATCGTCGTTAGCGGAGTGCGGAGCTCATGGGATACATTAGCAACAAACTCACGCCGCTCCATATCAATTTTCTCCTGTTCGGTGATATCATGGAGCACCGCAATTAAACCATTCACAAAACCCGTTTCCTTTTGGATGATACTAAAATTGGCGCGCAAGACATATGGCTTTTTAGACGTACTATAGTTAAGGATGACAGACTCCTTTTCCAATAACAGATCCTCTAGCGTATACTCTTCCTCCAGACCCAGTAACGAAATAATCGGAGTCGATAGAATTGTTTCACGTGAAACATTCAGCATTTTTGCAGCGGGTTCATTGATGAGGATGACACGTCCCTTTCGATCAGTAGCAATCACACCATCTGTCATATAGGAGAGAACAGAGGATAATTTACGCCGCTCTCCTTCTGTCGTTGCCTGTGCCTCCTGGAGCTTTTTCGTTAAACTATTAAAGGTCATGGCCAGCTCACCAATTTCGTCATAGCCGTAGACCTTTACCTTTCTGGAAAAATTACCCTTTGACATAGCGATTGCTTGCTTTCGCATATCGGTAATTGGCCTTGTGATTGTTCTGGCAAGAAGAACAACGAGAATCGCTGTAATGGCTAGAGAAATGGCCGTACCTGAAGCAAAGATATTATTGATGGTTTTCATTTGTGAATAGACATTTTCCACATTCGCAATTAGATAAACCGCACCAATTACCTCGCCGTCCGCCTTAATCGGATCAGCAAGTTTCCAGATACGATTCCCTGTTTGGCGATCGATTAAGGTTTGATGATCCCCATCATCATCTGACGTAGCAATTACACGCCAAACCAGCTTATCAGTTGTTCTTTGGCCAACAATTCCTTGATTATAAGGATCTGAAGTCCCAATGATTTTGAGAGAGGAGCCTTCAATAACCTGAACCTCAGAAATATCAGAAGTGTTATCAAAGTCTTTGAGGATATTTTTGACATCCTCCTCTAAGGTGGGGCCTTCCTCCTCAGGATTTCTTTCCTTCACCATTTCTTCGCTTAAGTAATAGGAAAGTAAATCCACTCTTTCCTGAATGGATGTTTCAAAATTTCTAAGCAGAGTAGCTTCCAGTTGCCGGACAAAATAGGCTCCAATAATTTGCATCGCAATTAGAATGAGCAGAACATATATTAATACAAGCTTTAAATGAATCGAGCGAAAAAAACCGACCTTTTTCATAATAATGTATTACTCCTGTTCAGGATTTCTTAAGTAATACCCTACCCCTCTTCTCGTCACAATCCATGTCGGATGACTCGGATTATCTTCAATCTTTTCACGAAGACGTCTGATCGTCACATCAACCGTTCTTACATCGCCGTAATAGTCATAGCCCCATACCGTTTGCAGAAGATGCTCCCTTGTCATGACCTGTCCAATATGCTTGGCTAAATAGTGGAGCAATTCAAATTCTCGATGAGTCAATTCGATTTTTTCCCCACGCTTTGAAACAATATATGCATCTGGATGGATCACTAATGAACCAACAACAATTTCATTGGTTTCTTCTTCTTCCGTTTGAGCAGCAACATGCTGATGTCTTCTTAAATTAGCCTTTACCCTAGCAATGAGCTCCCTTGAGCTGAATGGCTTCGTCACATAGTCATCAGCCCCTAACTCCAAGCCAAGGACCTTATCGATTTCGGAATCCTTTGCTGTTAGCATAATGATCGGCATTTCATATTTCTTTCGAACTTCACGGCAAACTTCCATGCCATCTCGTTGTGGGAGCATAATATCTAATAAAATCAAATCTGGTTTGATTTCTTCTACCATCTCAAGTGCTCGATTGCCATCATAAGCACAATGTACTTCATAGCCTTCTTTTCTCAAATTGAACTGGAGAATATCTGCAATTGGCTTTTCATCGTCGACAACTAATATTTTCTTGTCCATTCCATTTCTCCTTTAAGAATAAGATTAAATACAATACCTTCCTTTTAATAACTTTACCATTTTATAATTGGGAATTCACCTATTAGAAAGTGTAAATTCTTAGAGTCTAGCTTCCACTGATCAAAGCAGAATAGAAAAGAGCCTCTAATCATCCTAGAGACTCTTCATTGCCCTTATCTCAACCATTGTTGCCTTATCTTATATAATCTAGCGGGTTTACTAGATTGCCATTTTTGTAGATTTCAAAATGCAAATGAACACCGGTCGAGTTCCCCGTAGACCCCATCACGCCTATTTGCGACCCTTTGCTGACACTTTGACCAACATTTACCGTAATCGAGGAAAGATGGGCATATACCGTTTCATAGCCATTTTGATGATCGATGACCACCTTATTTCCATAACCGCCAGACCAGCCTGCAAATTTAATTTTTCCATTATCCGCTGCCTTAATCGTGCGGTTGCTTGGTCTTGCAATATCTATTCCCTTATGTAGCTTACCCCATCTTTGCCCCTGTTTACTAGAGATATAGCCCCCGACCGCTGGCCATGCAAATGAGCCTTCGCCACGAGAAGGGATTACTTTTGTGCCTTTGATGACAATATGGGCTATTGGCTTTTCTAAAACAGTTTCATCGGATAACTCTTTATTAAGTACCACACCGTTTCTCTCTGAGATTTTGTAGGTTGCTTCTCTTGAGCCATTCTTTCCTTCTTGCTTAATCTTTGTATCACCCTTATACATGGAGGAATCCTTCACTACCTCCTTTTGATAGGGAATGGGCTCTTTCACCAATGTTTCCTTTTCTACAATGACCTCAATTAATGGCTGTACTACTGTGATATTTAGCTCCTGATTAATTTTTAAGAGAGATTCTTTGGTTAGTCCTGGATTAAGCGAAAGCAATTGGTCTAGCGACATTTCATGATCCGCTGCAATTTGACCAAGGACGTCCCCTTCCTGCACCTTATATTTCTTCTCTTCCAGCGTTCCTTTTAACAGATACTGAACAGCTTCGGAGACCGTCAATACTCGAGTAGGCGGCACCTTTTTTTCTGAAATAGAGACGTTTTTGGACAGACGTACATCGACTAAACGAGTTTCATTTTCTTTCAAGGCTGGCAATGCTTCTTTCGCTGCTTTTCTCTTCTCAATCTGATTGAGCTGCTCCTTCGAAACATACTGTAGCTTAAGCTCAGCTAGTACTTGCTCAGCGGCCTCACGATTCTTCACAAATACAGATGTATCCTCATCAATCGTCAGCTCAGTTGCCACCGCTTCAATGGACAAAAGCTCATCAAGTTTTTCCATTACTTCTTGATTGTCTTGTTTGGAAATAGATGAAAAGACTTGCTCCGGTATGTATGTAATTTCTGGTCCAACTGTAAGATTTAGTTGATTGTTTAACGAATCCTTTGTGTTATGTACTTTATCTTCAACTAATTTGTCAATCTCTTCTTTATCATTTACCATCCCTATGTAATGATCATCTACATAAACATAGTACACGGTTGTTAAACTTCGCTCTGCCAATGCGTGTGCACTCATTCCAAAGGCAAGAGTGGCAAATGCGACTGTGGAGATAGCTGTCTTCTTTAGATTTCTAGATGCATTCCTCGTTAGTTTGGACAGACTATTCAATTTATTATTCATCCTACATCCTCCCTAGACTACGGAAACCATTCAAATATCTTTTTGACACCTTCTTTACTTTACCATAATTCGATCATTCGTGTTTTTTAGACTCCATAATGTAACATAAATGTATAATTGCTGACAAATTGCAACATATAATGTAAAGAACTTCAAAAAAGAGCATGCCGTGGGCACACTCTTTGTCATAATCGTATTAATTTTTACCGTTGGCGCCAAGGGTTCAAGACCACATTTGTTTGTGAGCGATCGGGACCGACTGAGAAAATGGATAGCGGAATACCTGTTAACTGGGCCACTCTTTCAATATAATGACGAGCGTTTGCTGGTAGCTCATCTAATGACTTACAGCCTGTGATATCTTCCTTCCAGCCAGGTAATTCTTCATAGATTGGCTCACATTCTCCTAATACCTTGAGGCTTGCTGGGAATTCTTCGATTACTTCCCCTTTATAGCGATAAGCAACACAAATTTTTACTGTTTCTAAACCTGTCAAAACATCAACAGAATTTAACGATAAATCGGTAATTCCGCTCACTCGACGGGCATGACGGACAACCACACTATCAAACCAACCAACGCGGCGCGGTCTGCCCGTTGTAGTTCCATATTCACGACCCACTTCTCGAATTTGATGGCCAATTTCATCATGCAGCTCGGTAGGGAATGGGCCATCGCCAACCCTTGTTGTATAGGCCTTGCAAACACCAACAACATGGTTAATTTTCGTTGGTCCTACTCCTGAACCAATCGTAACGCCTCCAGCAACAGGGTTTGAAGATGTAACAAATGGATATGTTCCTTGGTCAATATCAAGCATAACCCCTTGCGCACCTTCAAAAAGAACACGGCGTCCTTCATCTAATGCATCATTCAGGACGACAGATGTGTCCACCACATACTTCTTAATCTGTTGTCCATACTCATAATACTCATCTAATATTTCTGCTAGTTCAAAGCCTTTTGTTTCGTAAATGCGCTCTAACAGACGATTTTTTTCTTTTAGGTTTCGGTCAAGCTTTTCTTCAAAAACTTCTCTATCTAAAAGATCAGCAATACGGATCCCCACGCGTGCTGCTTTATCCATATAAGCAGGTCCGATGCCTTTTTTGGTTGTTCCAATTTTATTAACACCCTTGCTCTCTTCCTCTACCTCGTCAAGCTTGAGATGATAAGGCAAAATAACATGTGCTCTATTGCTTATTCGTAAATTATCGGTTGTAACACCCTTCTCATGTAGATAAGCAAGCTCTTGGACCAGTGCCTTCGGATCAACAACCATTCCGTTTCCGATTACACTAATCTTATCTTTATAGAAAATCCCTGAAGGTATTAAATGCAACTTATATGTTTCCCCATCAAAACGAATGGTATGTCCTGCATTGTTACCACCTTGATAACGTGCAATGACTTCTGCATTTTCCGAAAGAAAATCGGTAATCTTCCCCTTTCCTTCGTCTCCCCACTGTGAACCGACAACTACTACTGATGACATAAGTGAAGCACCTCCATAAGGTAAACATTCATTAACTCTTCCTAATCAAACAATATTATTGTATCAATGACTTACTCATAAAGTCAACAAAACACGAACATTTTAATAAACGGATGATATTTTGTTCGTAATTGAGGAACCCGTTTCTATTTTCTCAAATAAAAAAAAAGACTAGCCTTAGCTAATCTTCTATCAATCTACTTATTTATGCACCTGAAGGAACGGCAGCATTATCAAATCGTCTTTCTAAATTTACGAATTTATTATACTCCTTCACAAATGCAAGTGAAACAGTCCCCGTCGGACCATTACGCTGTTTAGCAATGATAATTTCAATGATATTCTTGTTTTCCGATTCTTTGTCATAATAATCATCACGATAAAGGAATGCCACAATATCAGCATCCTGCTCAATACTACCAGATTCACGAATATCAGACATCATTGGCCTCTTATCTTGTCTTTGCTCAACACCACGGGAAAGCTGGGATAACGCGATGACAGGAACCTCTAATTCACGTGCTAATTGCTTAAGGGAACGGGAAATTTCGGAGACCTCCTGCTGACGATTTTCCCCAGAGCGACCACTTCCCAAAATTAACTGAAGGTAATCAATCAAAATCATCCCCAATCCATGTTCTTGCTTCAAGCGGCGACACTTCGACCGAATATCCTGTACTCTAACTCCTGGTGTATCATCGATAAAAATGCCTGCATTGGATAAGCTCCCCATGGCCATCGTTAGCTTACCCCAGTCCTCATCGGTGAGCGAACCCGTTCTTAAACGCTGGGCATCAATATTTCCTTCTGCACAAAGCATACGCATAACCAGCTGCTCTGCACCCATCTCCAAACTGAAAATAGCCACGTTTTCTCCCGTTTTCGTTGCCACATTTTGAGCAATGTTTAATGCAAAGGCAGTTTTACCAACCGATGGACGGGCACCAACGATAATTAGGTCATTTCTTTGAAAGCCAGCCGTCATTTTGTCTAGCTCTGCAAATCCTGTCGCAATTCCCGTAATCTCGCCCACTCGATTATGCAGCATTTCAATATTATCATAGGTCCTGACGAGGACATCCTTAATATTATGGAAAGCACCAGCATTCTTCCGGCCAGAAACTTCCATGATTTTTTTCTCCGCTTCTACAAGAAGTGCTTCCACTTCATCCTCGCGCTGATATCCATCGGTTGCAATATCAGTCGCCGTGCGGATCAATCTTCTTAATAAGGACTTCTCCTCTACAATCTTCGCGTAGAACTCAATATTTGCTGCAGTTGGTACTGAACCCGCTAGCTCACTTAAATAACCAATACCACCCACATCTTCAAGGAGCTTACTAGCTGCAAGTTCCTCTGAAACTGTAAGCAAATCAACTGGTTTCCCTTGGTCATTAAGCTCTAGCATGACATTGAAAATCTTTTGATGAGCCCCGCGATAAAAATCTTCGGGGATTAAAATTTCAGTCGCCAGGGTCAGCGAAGAAGGCTCTAGGAAAATAGCACCGAGAACCGCCTGTTCTGCCTCAATATTCTGTGGGGGAAGACGATCTGCAAATAAATCACTCATTATTGGAAAACCTCCTTATATTCAGAGGACCATATTTTTCATATCTTAATTAGAAAAATGTGACCAGCCATGAAACTGATCACATTTCTATCATCTATTCTATCATGTTTTTGATGAATTGGTACTTCCAAAATTAGTTTCCTTCTTTTACGTGGACATTAAGAGTAGCTGTTACTTCAGAGTGAAGCTTAACAGGAACCTTCGTATGGCCAAGTGCTCGAATAGCATCATCCAGCTCAATTTTTCGCTTATCAATTTTTATGCTATGGCTTTTTTGGAGAGCTTCGGCGATTTGTTTGCTTGTAATGGAGCCAAATAGACGTCCACCTTCACCAGCCTTAGCGGTTAATTCCACCGTTATTTTCTCCATTTTCTCTTTTAATTGCTTTGCTGTTTGCAATTCTTCCTCTGCATGCTTTTCTTCCTTTTTCTTTTGAGCATTGAGCATGCTCATGTTCGCTTGGTTTGCTTCAATTGCCAATCCTTGCTTTAATAAAAAGTTATGTGCGTAGCCATCTGCTACATTTTTAACCTCACCTTTTTTACCTTTACCTTTAACATCCTTTAAAAATATAACTTTCATTATTTCTTTCTCCCTTCAAGATACTCATCAATTGCTTCTAATAGCTCCTGCTCGGCTTCCACAACGCCCATATCATAAAGCTGTGTGGCTGCATTCGTCAAATGGCCTCCGCCCCCGAGGCTCTCCATAATGATTTGAACATTGATGTCACCAAGAGAACGAGCACTGATCCCAATCTGATTTTCTTTTCTGTTTGAAATCACAAAAGAAGCCAATACTCCATCCATTGTTAACAGCGTATCTGCGGTTTGCGCGATGACAACCTGATCAATTACTTGATCCTCCTGCCCCTTTGCAATCGCAATTCCGTCCTTATAAAAATATACTGATTCAATCAATTTAGCACGTCTTAAGTATGTCCGCACATCTTCCTTCAAGAACTTTTGGACTAACACGGTATCAGCCCCATGACCCCGTAGAAATGAGGCAGCATCAAAGGTTCTTGCCCCCGTTCTTAAGGTAAAGCTCTTCGTGTCCACGATAATTCCAGCTAACAACGCTGTTGCCTCAAGCATATCTATTTTACCACGTTTTGGCTGATATTCTAAAAGCTCGGTCACTAATTCTGAGGTAGAGGAAGCATACGGCTCCATATAGACAAGCAATGGATTATCTACAAATTCCTCTCCCCTTCGATGATGATCAATCACTACTACGTGGTCAATTCGGTGTAGCAGTCTTTCTTCAATCACAAGAGAAGGTTTGTGAGTATCAACAACGACTAACAAAGTGTCCTCGGTAGCCTTTTCTAACGCTTCTTCGGGGGAAATAAACCGTGAAAACAATCCTTCTTGTTTTCTAATTTCCTCCATTAACCGCCTAACACCCGTATCAATCTCTTGAAAATTCATGACGATATAGCTTTCACATTGATTTACCTGGGCAATCTTTTGAATTCCAATGGCTGCCCCAACAGCATCCATATCAGGATTTTTATGTCCCATGATAATGACTTTGTCACTCTCAGTCATCAGTTCCTTCAATGCATGAGAAATCACACGGGCCCGCACCCTTGTTCTTTTCTCAACAGGGTTTGTTTTCCCTCCATAGAACTTTACCTTTCCATTCGGAAGCTTGATAACCACCTGATCCCCACCACGACCGAGAGCTAGGTCTAGACTGGATTGGGCTATTTCCCCTAATTCTGGGAGAGATGATACACCAGAACCTACTCCAATACTTAATGTAAGAGCAATATTTTGTTTCGAGGTTATCTCTCGAGTATCATCCAATATAGAAAATTTACCTTTTTCTAAATTATGAAGGATTTGTTCGTTAAAAACCGCTATGAAGCGTTCCGAGGAAACTCTCTTCAAAAAGACTCCATTTTCATTAGCCCAATTATTTAAAATGGATGTAACAAGACTATTCAGGCTGCTTCGCGATTGATCATCCATTCCCTGTGTGATGTCATCATAATTATCTAAGAAGATAATGGCAATAACCGTTCGTTCATCCTCATACATTTTTTCTACTTCTGCTTGCTCTGTAATGTCGAAGAAATACAGAAGACGTTCCTCAGAACGATGTATGACCTTGAACTTGCGATCCTTTAATGTAAGAGTCTCACGTTCAACTTCCTGCTTTATTAAGGGAATTAACGAATCTCCTACATCATAAAGAGACTTTCCAATTAAGGATTCCTCTTCAAAACAGGATGCTAAAAAAGGATTGGCCCATTCAATGTAGTAATCATCATTGATTAGCATGATCCCAATCGGCATTTCCATTAACGCTTCTTCACCGACTTTTTTTACCCGATAAGAAAGCGTAGATATGTACGTTTCCATTTCCTTTTGCTGTTGAAAATGAACGATAAAGAAAAAATAAAACGGAAAAATAGCAATGAATAAGCCAATTAGGCTGAATAACCAACTATAATAAGCCAATACTCCTAAAACCACCAAATAAACGGCAATTAATAAAAGGATTGGATAGCGAATAGACCGTTTTTCCAAATACGAAGGCATTTCTTCAGCTCCCAAAATTCTAAACGTTTCTAAAGCTTACTTTTTGCTCTTTTCAATTACCCACTTTCTTAAATTAAAACCTAAGTCAATTATACCTAATATCCTGACAATATAAAGCAGTATTGGTAAAAAGACTGTGATCAAAATAGGTACAAATTTAGGGATTCCCTTCTCATAGGAAAAGAAATAAACGAAGGATAATCCTTGAATAATTAGGAAGAACTGTAGGATAAAGGATAGATTCAACAACGCTGAATACCAATAGGTTCCCTGTTCAGGATTGAACAGCAAAAAGGCAATCAATACGATCAAATAATACCATAGAAAGCTTTTTGGTAAGCTTAATTCCCTAAATGGCTTCCATCGGGGAACATCGAAGCCAAATCTTCTTAGAATCGGAAAAGAAATAAGTTCAATAACAAAGACCATTAGACATGAAGCCATAACAAAAACACTTGGTACTAAAGTTACGAGCATTTGTATGCCAGTATTGAATTGCTCCACTACTGCTGCATCAAGAGGCTGTCCCAGCTTCTCCATCATTTGAAATGTTTGATCAACCGACTTCTCAAACAACTGTATGGATTCTTTGATCACATCAATTTCAAAGAACGCTACTGAAACCGCATATTGAGCAACGAGCGTGATTAGAAAAACAATTGTCCCTGCAATATAACCCGCTAGTCTTTTCTTCTTCTCTCTAATAAAATCACCGATTACTAATCCGGTAAGCCCGTACAATAGTGACAAGGGAATGGCCATTACAGTGCCAACAATTAAAGATATTAGCAGTGCCCCTACCAGAAAAACAAGCGAGCTTTTACGGTCATTTTTAGCTGCAAACATGATAAAAGGTAATGGGATAAACAAATTGGTTACCGACCCAAGTAAAGGGATATAAATCGTCATAAGTAATAAAACGGCAAAGGCAGCTAAAAATATCGCACCTTCTGTTAGCTTATGTACACTTTTCACACTTAAACCTCCTGGATAGAATCCTACCTCTATTTTACCTAGTATTTACAAGTGCTTCAACAAAGTGATTTTTAATAAATAGAGCGTAATAAAAAAGACAGCTGGTTAACGGAACCAAACTGTCTTTTTTACAGGAATCATTCTCCTGTTACATATGGTAACAATGCCATAGTACGTGCACGCTTAATTGCAACAGTTAATTTACGTTGGTATTTAGCGTTTGTACCAGTTACACGTCTAGGTAAGATTTTTCCACGCTCAGAGATGAACTTTTTAAGTAAATCTACATCTTTATAATCGATGTGAGTGATTCCGTTTGCTGTAAAGTAGCAAACTTTACGGCGCTTTGCACGACCGCCTCTGCGTCCTCCACCTGCCATCTTATTTCCCTCCTCTTACATCTATTTTTCACCAAGTGCCAATCAGAATGGAAGGTCATCATCTGAAATATCGATTTGACCGCCACCTGCAAATGGATCTTCATCCATTCGGGTATAACCACCTTGGTAATCGTTATTGCCGCGATTTTGATTTTGTTGATTCTGATTTCCAAATGGAGCTCCCTGTTCTCTCTGACCGCCAAAGCCTCCAGCATTTCCGCCTGAAGCATTCTTAGGTTCGAGAAACTGAACACTATCAGCTACAACTTCTGTAACATAGACTCGCTTACCATCTTGTCCTTCATAATTACGTGTTTGAAGTCGACCATCTACACCCGCAAGACTGCCCTTTTTAAGAAAGTTTGCAACATTTTCTGCAGGACGACGCCAAACAACGCAGTTAATAAAGTCGGCTTCTCTTTCCCCTTGTTGATTCGAGAAAGTTCGGTTTACAGCAAGGGTGAAGGTAGCAACAGGAACACCATTTGGTGTATATCGCAAGTCTGGATCTTTCGTCAACCGTCCGACTAGAACTACACGATTCATCATCAGAATCAACTCCTTTTCGCCAATGTTTCACGTGAAACATTTTGATTTATTGCTATATGTTGAATTACTTTTCGTCTTTAATGACAATATGGCGGATGATATCTTCGTTGATTTTAGCTAAACGAGAGAATTCTTCCACAGCCGCAGCATCCGAGTTAACTTTAACAATATGGTAGTAACCATCACGGAAATCATTGATTTCATATGCAAGACGGCGCTTACCCCACTCTTTTGATTCTACGATCTCCGCACCATTGCTTGTTAAGATGCCATCAAAGCGCTCTACTAGAGCCTTCTTAGCTTCATCTTCAATATTTGGGCGGATGATGTACATAATTTCGTACGCTCTCATCACGTTCACCTCCTTTTGGTCTACACGGCCCTAAAAAAAGGGCAAGGAGCAATATTCATTACTCACAAGAAGAAATTATAACACAATGATTCCATAAACACAATAGCGATGAGCTAGACAAAAACACCCTGTACAAATACAGAGTGTGAAAATGAAGATTTAGACATTGAAACGGAAATGAATAATATCTCCGTCTTTGACTTCATAATCCTTTCCTTCTAGACGAACTTTTCCAGCCTCTTTGGCAGCGGTCATGTTGCCAGCCGCTAAAAGGTCATCATAGGAAACTGTTTCCGCTCGGATAAAGCCTCGCTCAAAATCGGAATGGATAATTCCTGCACATTGCGGCGCTTTCATTCCTTTACGGAAGGTCCAAGCTCGCACCTCCTGAACACCAGCGGTAAAATAAGTAGCTAGTCCAAGCAAATGATATGCTGCACGAATTAATTGATCTAATCCTGACTCCTCAATTCCTAGCTCTTGGAGGAACATCGCCTTTTCTTCTCCCTCAAGCTCCGCAATTTCAGATTCAATTTTGGCGCAGATGACAATGACTTCTGCATTATCCCCAGCAGCAAATTCCCTTACCTTTTGCACATATTCATTGGATGAAGGATCTGCTACATCATCTTCTCCAACATTCGCCACGTATAAGACTGGCTTAATGGTTAAAAGATGAAGACCTTTAACAATTTTTAATTGTTCCTCTGTAAACTCAACGGTTCTAGCAGGCTTCTCTGCTTCAAAAGCAGCCTTTAACAATTCAAGAACCTCAAGCTCAGCCATCGCTTCCTTATCCTTTTGCTTCGCCATTTTACCTACACGGCCAATGCGTTTTTCAACAGATTCTAAATCAGCTAAAATGAGCTCCAAATTAATTGTTTCAATATCATCAAGCGGATCTACTTTCCCCGATACATGCGTAATATTTTCATCCACAAAACAGCGTACCACTTGGCAAATGGCATCGACTTCACGAATATTCGCTAGGAATTTATTGCCAAGCCCCTCACCTTTACTAGCACCCTTCACGATTCCAGCGATATCTGTGAATTCAAAGGTCGTAGGTACCGTTTTTTTCGGTTGAACTAATTCTGTTAGTTTTGTTAATCGATAATCTGGAACCTCTACGATTCCGACGTTTGGGTCAATCGTACAAAATGGATAGTTTGCAGATTCTGCCCCCGCCTGTGTTATGGCATTAAATAGTGTAGATTTTCCAACATTCGGTAACCCTACTATTCCTGCTGTCAAGGCCATCCAAAGTCACTCCTCAAAGTATAATATTTTGCGATATATGTTCATTAGATTGTCTCGTTGGTTATGCTCAGCCTTAAACAATTATAGAGAGTTGCCTACTAAAAGACAAGAAAACATTCATGAATAACCGTTCTCCATCCTTTGCTTTTCATAGAAAAAAGCACGAAGTTATTCCTCATGCTTCACTATTATTTTTTTCATTTTTCGTGAAAATTCTTTTCGAGCAATTAAAACACTGTGGGAACAACCTTCACACTTAATCCGAATATCCATCCCTAAACGAATAATTTTCCAACGGTTTGTACCGCATGGATGTTGTTTTTTCATTTCTACTATATCATTTAAGCCGAATTCCTTTTGTTCCATTCGTGTCACCCCTTCTTAACTTCCTTCTACTACAATTATATTTATTTTATCAATTTTTCCTAAAGGTTTGTAGAAAATGTTTGTAAACATAAAAAAATCCCATCATTTTAGTAGATAAACCTTAAATGGTCACAGTCCTTTTAGCTCGGTTTTTAACTAGTATGTATACAATTGAATGTTTCTTCGTATACTGATACTACTAAATTTGCGGGAGTGGAACCAATGAATCTAAAAAGTAGCCTGTTTCCTAAGAACAATGATTCTGAATCAAGGATTTTTTATGATGAACAGAAAGCATCCCAGAAAATTGCGATTGAACTTGTTTCTTTATTACCGGATGGAATCGTTAAGCGTCCAATCGTCTTCTTTTGTATCGGAACAGATCGCTCAACTGGGGATTCATTAGGTCCGCTCATTGGAACACTCCTGGAAGAAAAAGAAGTTTCTCCATTTCACGTGTATGGCACCCTTGAGGAGCCTATTCATGCTGTTAATCTAGCGGATAAGTTAGAAGAAGTCAAAGCGAAGCATTTTAATCCGATTATTATTGGGATTGATGCATGCTTAGGTAGGCTAAAAAGTGTAGGTACGATCAAGGTTCAAGAGGGTCCCGTAAAACCCGGTGCTGGTGTTAAAAAGGAACTGCCTGACGTTGGCGACTTGCATATCACAGGAATCGTAAATGTGAGTGGATTTATGGAATTTTTCGTCCTCCAAAACACTCGACTCAGCCTTGTTCTTAATATGGCTAAGGTCATTGCCAATGGGATATATGAGGCAAGTAACATCTATCTTCCAAAACATGAATGGTCCAATCTTCAATACGGTTGGAATAAAGAACAAACAAAATAGAGAAGAACAGAAATCATCCTTCTCTATTGAATCGGAACAGGAAAATAATACAAAATGGCCACGATTATGGCTGTGACTACAATACCTGGAAGGAGATTAGCAACACGGATTTTTATCAGTCCGATTAAATTAAGACCGATAGCAAAAATCATCACGCCTCCGGTAGCAGTCATTTCAGAAATAAAGCTATCCATTAGGGCTTGAGGAATGAGTTGGTCAATCTGTGTTGCAAACGCAGCAATGATCCCTTCATATAAAATCACAGGAATAGCGGAGAATATTACCCCTATTCCCAAAGTTGTTGTTAGGATAAGCGCAGTGAATCCATCAATAATGGCCTTCGTATAGAGGACATCATGATCTCCTCTTATTCCGCTATCGAGTGCACCAATAATTGCCATTGCCCCAATAACGAAAATTAAGGTGGCCGTTACAAAGCCTTGGGCAATGCTTCCTTGTCCACTTCCATTTCCTACCTTTAATTCAAGCCAATTCCCCAGTCTATTGAGTTTTTCTTCCAAGTCAAAATATTCACCTAGCACCGCACCAAAAACTAGGCTCAAAATAACAATTAAGAAGTTGTTACTCTTCAATCCCATTTGTAGGCCAAGAACGATGACAGCAAGCCCAATTCCGTGCATAACCGTCCCCTTCATTTGCTCTGGAATTCGATGTAAGAGCTTGCCTAGTAAAGTTCCAATAATAATTAATAGTCCATTCACCATTGTTCCCAGTAAAAACATCGCTTCACCTATGCTGATAAAATTTTATTAAAAAATGTAAAGAAAAAACCATCATAAGATGGCCGAAATTATTGATTTGCTTCTAACAATTCTAGTATTCTCTCTAAATCATCATTTGAGAAAAATTCAATTTCAATTTTTCCCTTTTCCTTGTTTTTACTTTGCTTTATATGAACATTTGTTCCAAATCTTTCACGGAGAAAGGTTTCTTGTTCAAGGAGAAAGACATTTTTGCCTTGTTTTTGCTTTTTTGTTTCACGTGAAACATTTTCATTAAGATTTTGAATGAGCTGTTCGAGCTGGCGAACATTCAATCCTTCCTTGATCACCTTTTCTACAACAAGTGTTATTTTATCCTTTTTCCGTAATCCTAATAAGGCACGACCATGGCCCATTGAAATTTTGCCTTCCGAAATAAGCTGCTGAATCTTCGGTGGTAGAGATAGTAATCGAATATGATTCGCGATGTGGGGCCTACTCTTTCCTAATCTTTTCGCCAATTGTTCTTGGGTAACATCCAGCTTCTCCATTAACATCTGATAGGCAGCGGCCTCTTCAATCGGAGTTAAATCCTCTCTTTGGAGGTTTTCTAATACAGCTAGTTCCATCATTTGCTGTTCAGTTAGCTCACGAACAACAACGGGTACCTTTTCAAGTTTCGCTTCCTTTGCCGCACGAAATCGCCTTTCCCCCACGACAATTTCATAGCCCTTAATGCTTTTGCGAACAATAATCGGCTGGAGAATACCGTGCTCTTGAATGGATTTTTTTAATTCATCAATTGCTTCCTTATCAAAGATTTTCCGTGGTTGATATGGGTTAGGTCGAAGCTCCTTAAGAGATACCTCTCTGACAACCTCTTCTTTTCCAGGCTCCATATTAGCAAAAAAAGCATTTAATCCTTTTCCTAATCCTTTAGCCATGAACAGCCACTTCCTTTGCTAAATCTAAGTATACTTCCGCTCCCCTTGATTTTGGATCATAAATGATAATGGGTTCCCCATGGCTTGGGGCTTCACTTAGTCGAACATTTCTTGGGATGACTGTCTGATACACCTTGTCCTGAAAATATTTCTTCACTTCCTCAATTACCTGAAGACCTAGATTCGTTCTTGCATCTAGCATCGTCAGCAAAACACCCTCGATTTTCAGATCATGATTTAGATGCTTCTGAACGAGTCTTACCGTGTTAAGTAGCTGGCTTAATCCCTCGAGTGCATAATATTCACATTGAACTGGGATAAGGACCGCATCGGACGCGGTTAATGCATTTAAAGTAAGAAGACCTAATGATGGAGGACAATCAATGATAATGAAATCATATTGTTCCTTAACCTCTTCTAAAGCACGCTTTAAGCGAAGCTCTCTTGAGATAGTCGGAACCAATTCAATTTCAGCCCCTGCTAACTGAATCGTGGCAGGAATGGCATACAAATTCTCAACTCCAGTTGGTCGAATAACCTTAGGAGCCTCCACATCATCTACCAATACATCATAAATACATTGATCAATATCCGCTTTTTCAAGGCCAACTCCGCTCGTTGCGTTTCCTTGAGGATCTATATCTACTAACAAAACTCTTTTTCCTATATATGCTAAGCAGGCACCTAGATTGACAGAGGTTGTTGTCTTGCCAACTCCCCCTTTTTGATTTGCAATCGAAATAATTTTGCCCACGGTATCACCTACCTTCATTTCCACTCATGCTAAAAAAATGCTATTCTTGCAATCATGTATTCTATTTTATCATGAAAAAGATTACAGAATCATTTTTTTGAAAAAAATAAGAGAAACTAAACATAGATGTTTAATTTCTCATGATAAAAGAAGTCTATTTTCGTACGGATATGTTTGAGAAAAGGAGCCCTATTTCTTCTTTGGAATTTTGATGGTGAATTGATAGTATTCCTCGAACTCTTCCTCTTCTGAATCAAGCTTAATACCGCTGTCAGTTACCATTGATAGAGATTGCCTAATCGTATTAACTGCAATCCGCATGTCCTTGCTGAAAGCTCTTCGTTTCGGTTTTGGCTTCTCATTCGGTTGCTCCAGGAGCTTAATGACTCGTTCTTCTGTTTGTTTGACATTAAGATTTTTTTCAATGATCTCAGCGAGTAATTGAATTTGCTTCTGTCCATCTTTTAGTGGGATTAATGCCCTTGCATGTCGTTCTGTAATTTCCTTTGAAAGTAGAGCATCCTGGACCTCTTGCGGTAATTTAAGCAGCCTTAGCTTATTCGCAATGGTGGATTGACCTTTACCAAGACGTTGGGCTAGGGCTTCTTGTGTTAAATTATGCAGCTCAATTAGTTTCCCATAAGCAACTGCTTCTTCAATCGGAGAAAGCTCTTCTCTTTGAAGATTCTCAATCAGAGCAATTGAAGCCGTTTCCGTATCGCTCATACTCTTAACAATAGCCGGAACTGTATCCCACCCTAATCTTTTCATTGCTCTCCATCTACGTTCACCAGCAATGATTTCAAACTTGCCTGCATCATATTCCCTGACGACAATAGGCTGGATGATTCCATGGGTATGGATGGTCCTCGACAATTCTTCAATCTTATCCTCAGCAAAAACCGTTCTTGGTTGGAAACGATTGGGTACGATATCGTCTATGGGGATCTTATGGATTGCCTCTCTATCATCCTGTTCCCTTAGCTCATTTTCTGTTTGATCTTCCTTTTCGCCCAGGCCAAAAAAACGTGTGAAGGTTTGCTTCATCACTTTGCACCACCTTTACGAAACTCCCTAACTAATAAATTCTACATTTATAAATAGGTTCCTGCATGAGAACCTTTCTCAGCACATTTCTTGCATTTTCCCTATTAAAAATTATGCCATATTTTTGCTAAAAAAGGTACTCTATTCAGTAGCATTTACCTAGCCAATTGGAGTTTTGTTAGGAATGCCAGGCTTTCTAGGGAATTTTTTCGGAGTAGATTTTTCCTTTTTAATCGTCACAATGTTTCTTTCACTTTCCTCTATCGGCAAGGTAAAAGAATGGATATTTATTATTTTTCCGCCTAAAGTAGCTATTGCTTTTCTACCCGCTTCAATTTCTTCCTCCACATTTGCTGCTTTCATCGCAATAAATGTTCCTCCAACCTTTGCTAAAGGAATACAAAGCTCGCTCAATACAGAAAGGCGTGCAACTGCACGAGCTGTGACCACATCATAGGCCTCACGATGTTCTGAGCTTTGGCCAAAGGTTTCTGCCCGATCATGAATAAAACGAACATTTTCTAGCTGTAATTCTTTTGCTAAATGCTCGAGGAAGGAAATTCTTTTATTTAATGAATCGACGATAGTTATATGTAAATTAGGAAAAGCAATCTTCAGCGGGATGCTTGGGAATCCTGCCCCTGCGCCGACATCACAAATATGTAGTGCTTCGTTAAAATCAAAATAGAAGGCTGCGGAAATCGAATCATAAAAATGCTTTAAATAGACCTCTGATTTGTCTGTGATTGCGGTTAAATTCATTTTTTCATTCCACTCTACGAGAGTATGAAAATAAGTCTCATACTGGGACATTTGCTTTTGTGAAAGACGAATTCCTTTCTCCTCAAGCATCTGTTGAAACTCTTCTGTTTTCATTGGTCAACCCCGTTCCTGTTCATAAGTATGGCTGTTTTCATTACGCTTGTGGCAATTGTAACAATTTTGAGAAAAAGCTTTATGTAAAGAGAAGGAACCTCTCTTAAAAAGGTTCCTATTCATTCGAAACTCTGGCAATTTTCCCTTGCTCTAAGTAGACGAGTAAAATGGAAATATCAGCAGGATTTACCCCGGAAATTCTCGATGCTTGGGCAATGGAAAGAGGATGGACTGTTTTTAATTTCTGTCTTGCCTCCGTTGCCAAGCCATTGATTGCTTCATAATCAATATCGATAGGAATTTTCTTATTCTCCATTTTCTTTAATCGTTCAACCTGTTGAAGGGATTTTTCAATATAGCCCTCATACTTGATTTGAATTTCTACCTGCTCAATCACTTCATCGTCCAGTTCGACTTCGCTAGGTATGATTTGGGCGATATGTGCATAGGACATTTCTGGCCGTTTTAATAAATCACTTGCTTTAATTCCATCCTTAAGCTCACTGCCACCAAGACTCTTGATGAGCTCTTGTACCTCTTTCTTTGGTTTGATAATGGTGGACTGCAATCTTTCTCTTTCCGCTTCAATTTTTTCCTTTTTAGCAAGAAATTTTTGATAGCGTTCTTCGCTGATAAGACCGATCTTATGACCAATTTCTGTTAAGCGCATATCCGCATTATCATGACGGAGCAGCAAGCGGTATTCAGCACGTGATGTAAGAAGACGGTATGGCTCATTTGTCCCCTTCGTCACTAAGTCGTCAATTAATACCCCAATATAAGCATCGGAGCGGCTAAGAATAAGCTCATCCTTCCCTAAGGCTCTTCTTCCCGCATTGATGCCAGCCATGAGTCCTTGACCTGCGGCTTCCTCGTAACCAGATGTCCCATTGATTTGACCAGCTGTATAAAGATTCTTGATCTTCTTCGTTTCAAGTGTTGGCCATAATTGATTTGGTACGATGGCATCATATTCAATCGCATATCCAGGACGCATCATTTGCGCTTGTTCCAAGCCTGGAACCGTACGAATCAATTGATGCTGAATATCCTCAGGAAGACTCGTAGAAAGCCCTTGAACATAGACTTCTTCCGTATTTCTCCCCTCTGGCTCTAGGAAGATTTGATGTCTTGGCTTATCGTTAAATCGAACAACCTTATCTTCAATCGACGGACAATAACGAGCACCGGTTGCCTTAATCATTCCAGAATACATAGGGGAACGATGTAAATTCGCATCAATAATTTGATGGGTGAATTCATTGGTATAAGTTAACCAGCATGGGAGTTGATCAGTAATGTACTTCGTTGTTTCATAAGAAAATGCCCGTGGATTTTCATCTCCAGGCTGAATTTCTGTTTTACTATAATCGATTGTGTTTCCGTTAACTCTTGGAGGGGTACCTGTCTTGAAACGTACTAGCTCGAAGCCTAATTCTTCAAGATGCTCAGACAGCTTAATCGATGGCTGCTGATTATTGGGCCCGCTTGAATATTTTAACTCGCCTAGGATGATTTCCCCTCGTAAAAAGGTACCCGTTGTAATGATGACCGTTTTTGAATAATACATCGCACCGGTTTTCGTAATGACTCCCTTACATGTATCATCCTCAATAATTAAGCTTTCAACCATTCCTTGAACGAGCGTTAAATTGGGTTCATTTTCGAGCGTTTTCTTCATTTCATGCTGATAGGCAAATTTATCAGCCTGTGCTCTTAAAGCGCGAACTGCAGGTCCTTTTCCTGTGTTCAACATGCGCATTTGTATATAGGTTTTGTCGATATTTTTTCCCATTTCTCCGCCTAACGCATCTATTTCCCTGACGACAATCCCTTTAGCAGGCCCTCCAATCGAAGGATTGCATGGCATAAAAGCCACCATATCTAAATTTATCGTCAAAACTAATGTTTTTGCCCCTTGTCGAGCGGCAGCCAAACCTGCTTCAGCACCGGCATGACCGGCTCCGATGACAATGACATCATAATTTCCAGCCTCGTATTGCATCGCGCTGCCTCCTTATTTCCCTAAACAAAATTGTGAGAATAGCTGATTGATTAAGCTATCATGAACACTTTCTCCAATGATTTCTCCGAGAAGCTCCCATGTCTTAATATAGTCAATTTGAACAATATCAATCGGAACTCCCGCCTGAACCCCTTCTAATGCCTCTTCAATTGACTGAAGCGCTTGATTGAGAAGAGCAATATGGCGACTGTTTGAAACATAGGTGATATCACCTGAATCAATCGAACCAGCAAAAAATAAAGAAGCAATGGCTTCCTCCAGTTCGTCGACTCCAACATCCTCAAGCAGTGAGGTCGTCACAAGCTTATGGTGCTTGGCTAGCTCCTCTACTCGCTCTAAATTAATCTTTTGCGGCAAATCTGTTTTGTTCACAATCACAATGACGTCCATACCTTCCACAGCCGCAAAGATATTCTCATCCTCAAGGGTGAGTTCATCTGCATAATTGAGGACAAGAAGGATCAAATCCGCTTCCTTTAACACCTGACGTGAGCGTTCGACTCCAATTCGTTCAACGATATCTTCCGTTTCCCGAATGCCTGCGGTATCGAGAAGCCTTAACGGAACTCCTCTAACATTCACATACTCTTCAATGACATCACGTGTCGTACCAGGTATATCCGTTACGATTGCTTTATTTTCTTGGACAAGACTATTTAATAGGGAAGACTTTCCAACATTAGGCCGTCCTACAATCACGGTAGAAAGACCTTCCCTTAATATTTTCCCTTGTTGAGACGTTTGTAAAAGCTTTTCAATTTCTTTTTTAACATAGCTTGCTTTTTCAATTAATAGCTTGTGGGTCATTTCCTCCACATCATCATACTCCGGATAATCGATATTGACCTCAACATGCGCAAGCGTTTCTAAGATTTCTTGGCGGAGCCTTTGAATTAATTTCGACAAGCGTCCTTCCATTTGACCTAAGGCGACATTCATCGCCCGATCGGTCTTTGCTCGAATCAGATCCATAACCGCTTCAGCCTGAGAAAGATCAATTCTGCCATTTAAGAATGCACGCTTTGTAAATTCACCTGGCTCTGCAAGCCTTGCCCCTGCATTTAAGACCAGCTGCAAGACGCGGTTGACAGAAACAAGCCCACCATGGCAGTTAATTTCAACCACATTTTCCTTTGTGAAGGTTTTTGGCGCCTTCATCACAGAAACCATTACTTCCTCAATCACTTCATTTGTCTTAGGGTCAATCAAATGCCCATAATGAATCGTGTGGGATGCCACATCTGTTAGCCTTTTCTCTCCAACCCCTTGAAAAAGCTTTCCAGCTATGTTAATAGCCTCTTCTCCACTTAATCTGACAATGGCTATTGCTCCCTCTCCCATCGGAGTCGATATCGCTGCAATTGTATCCAGCTGCATTTTTTACACCTCTTTTTTGCCCTGTCCACGTCTCTATATCATTCACTATTTCCAAAATGATAGAATACCATATGTCTCTTTGTGGATAAAGTATCTACACTCAGTTATCCACATCCATCGATTTTCGTATGTTTTATTTTAACTTATCCACATGTGAATAACAATATTTGAACATCCGTCAATCATGTAAATGATCCCATACACACAAAAAAAACACCGTACTTAAAATTTAAGTACAGTGTTTTTAGGTTATCTGCTTATTTTACTGGTGCAATCACAATATGTCGGTTTGGTTCTACTCCATCAGAGTAAGTCTTAATTCGATGATTTTCCATTAAAGCGGTATGAATGACTTTTCGCTCATAGGATGGCATAGGCTCTAAAGCCACTTTTTGACCAGTCCTGACTGCTTTGTGTGCAAGCCGTTCTGCTAATTGAACCAATGTTTCATTTCGTCTTGCTCGATAGTTCTCAGCATCAAGCAAAACATTTAAATATTGCTCTGAATAGCGATTAATTACCAACTGTGTTAAATATTGCAAAGAGTTTAAGGTCTGTCCTCTTTTTCCAATAAGGAGGGCAATTTTTTCACCTGAGAGAATGAATTGAACCTGTTTCCCTTCTCTTAGAACTTCGATTTCTACCTTAACACCCATTTTCTCACTAACATCTACAAGAAATTTCTTCGCCTCTTCGATCGGATCCAGCTTCACCGTGACCTTCACGACAGCAGGTCGTGAACCAAAACCAAAAATCCCCTTTTTTCCTTCATCAATAATCGATACTTCTGCGCGGTCTTTTGTTGATTGTAATTGAGCTAAAGCCGATTTTACTGCTTCATCGACAGTTTGGCCGGTAGCAGTTACCTGTTTCACTTTTTTGCTCCTCCCGCTTTACTAGTTTCTTTTTGTTCCTTTAAATCTGGACCTTTAATGAAATATGTTTGTACAATCATAAAAATGTTACCTACTACCCAGTATAATGAGAGCGCTGCAGGGAACTTAATCGCGAATATGATAATCATGATTGGCATCATCCAAAGCATCATCGCCATTTGAGGGTTTTGATTGGCCGTGCCCGCCATCATCATTTTTTGTTGAATGAAAGTAGTCGCTCCTGCAACAAGTGGTAAAATATAGTATGGGTCTGGAGAACCTAGATCAAACCATAAAAAACTATGCTCGGCGATTTCCCTTGTCCGATTAATTGCATGGTAAAACCCAATAAGAATCGGCATTTGAATAAGAATCGGGAAGCATCCTGCTAACGGATTAATATTATGCTTTTGAAACAATGCCATCGTCTCTTGTTGGAGCTTTTGTTGAGTTTTTTGGTCTTTCGAGCTATATTTTTCTTTTAATTTCTGCATCTCTGGCTGAATCGCTTGCATCGCCTTCGAGCTTTTCGTTTGTTTAATCATTAAAGGCAAAATTAATAAACGAATAATGATGGTAACGAGGATGATAGCTAACCCATAGTTATTGCCAGCAAACTTCGCAACCATGATAATAAACTGTGATAATGGATAAACAATATACTCATTCCAAAAGCCTTCACTTTCAGAAGTAATCGGCTGATTATACTCAGTACAACCGGTTAGTAGGGTTAATAGTAGAACCAAACCGATTAAAAGAAACATCCTTTTCTTCAAACGTGAAATCCTCCTTGTACGAAATCTAATCTAAATGTTCTTTAAATTTTCAGGAATCAAGAGTATTGTATCATCTTTTAATAGACAGCGCTTTAGAAAAATAAAATTTATTGTTCCGATTTTGAGAGCGCTTTTCTAACCTTTAATACCTTCGAAAGCTTTAACACATGAACAAGGCTCCCTTTTATCTCAAAAAAGTCCATGGTAGCCGCTGGTTTCCTAGCGATGATGATATAGTCATATTCCTGCTGTAAATCATCCTCTAGCTCATGAAATGCTTGTCTTATGTATCTCTTGATTTGATTTCGTTTGACTGCGTTTCCTAATCTTTTACTCACTGAGAGCCCAATTCTAAAATGAGCCTGCCCCGGTTTCTTTAAGGAATAAACAACAAATTGTCTATTAGCAAAGGATTTCCCCTTTTTAAAAATCTCCTGGAAATCCTTGTTTTTCTTAACTCTATACTCTTTCTTCATGCTCTCACCTAGTTTCCTTTAGAGCTACCCCTATTCATCATTAAGAATTATCATCCACTCAAAACATATCTATACGTTCCCTACCGAATTTAGAAATAAAGACTTTTCTCTAAATGATTAGTTTCTAAAAAAGGCAGCCATTAGAAAAAAGACCACTGATTATACAGTGGCCTAAGCAGATAATACTTTTCTTCCTTTGCGACGACGACGAGCAAGAACTTTACGTCCGTTTGCTGAGCTCATACGGCTACGGAATCCATGAACTTTACTTCTTTTACGATTGTTTGGTTGAAACGTTCTTTTCATATATGACACCTCCCTGAGGAATAGCTGTTACAGACAGTCTAAATAATTATATAGAGGAAAGCCTAAAAATGTCAACTCCCTTTCAAAATTAAGATTCTTCTCAAACTTAATTGCTCTTGAACCAAAAAATAAGAGATTAATTCTTGCTATGTATCCCGTTGTGTATAACTTTCGACAATATTTTTATTATCCACAGCAAATATTGACAGCTTTTTCACAAGTTAAAGGGATGTGGACAATTTAAATCCACATGTAGCCCTTCTTGTGGATAAAGTTTGAAATACCATTGCAACATAAGGGATTATTTGATATTATAGTTGTGTTTTCACGTTGGATAAAAAGATGAGCAATACTTAATTATCCACAATTTGTGGATAGTGTGTGGACAATTTATCCAACCCTCTTGGAAAACTTTGTCCACAGCTAGTGGATATTGTCGAAATACCACATTATTTCCTTATTATATGTTTTTCCACAATAGTAGCTGCTTAATTCATAATGACCTCATTGTTTGATTTCGGAATTCAAAATTCATTAGGTAGGGTAAAGACATTTTTCTCCTACTTATTGGTATGTAGGGAGGGAAAACGATTGGAGAATATTGCGGATCTTTGGAATAAGGCTCTTGCTAGTATAGAAAAAAAGATTAGCAAACCAAGCTTTGATACCTGGCTTAAAGCAACAAGTGCCCACTCTCTTAAAAAGGATACACTAACAGTGACTGCACCAAATGAGTTTGCTAGAGACTGGCTAGAAGAGCGTTATTCCGACCTAATCTCCAGCATTTTATATGAGATCACTGGGGAAGAACTCAGCGTAAAATTTATTATTCCGCAAAATAAACAAGAAGAAGACATAGAGTTACCTCATCCTTCAAAAAAGGTAAAGAAGGATGAAGATCATTCAGAATTTCCTTTAACAATGTTAAATCCAAAAAACACCTTTGATACATTTGTTATTGGATCTGGAAATCGTTTTGCCCATGCTGCTTCATTGGCTGTGGCGGAAGCTCCTGCAAAAGCCTATAATCCCCTCTTTATCTATGGAGGCGTTGGATTAGGTAAGACCCACTTAATGCACGCAATTGGCCATTATGTTTTAGAACATAATCCATCTGCTAAAGTGGTCTATTTATCATCAGAAAAATTTACAAATGAATTTATAAATTCAATACGTGATAATAAAGCAGCAGAATTTCGCAATAAATATCGCAAGGTTGATGTCCTGCTAATTGATGATATTCAATTTTTGGCTGGAAAAGAATCGACACAGGAAGAATTTTTCCATACATTTAATACTTTACATGAAGAAAATAAGCAGATTGTTATTTCCAGTGATCGTCCACCTAAGGAAATACCAACCTTAGAGGACCGTTTGCGCTCACGTTTTGAATGGGGATTAATTACCGATATTACCCCTCCTGATTTGGAAACAAGAATCGCTATTTTAAGAAAGAAGGCAAAGGCAGAAGGACTCGATATTCCGAACGAAGTCATGCTCTATATTGCTAATCAAATTGATTCTAATATTCGAGAATTAGAGGGCGCCTTAATTCGTGTTGTTGCCTACTCATCCTTAATAAATAAGGACATTAATGCAGATCTTGCAGCAGAAGCTTTGAAGGATATTATTCCGAGCTCTAAACCGAAAATCATTACCATCCTAGATATTCAACAAACAGTTGGAGAATACTACAATGTTAAATTAGAAGATTTTAAAGCTAAAAAAAGGACAAAATCAGTGGCCTTTCCACGACAAATTGCCATGTATTTAGCAAGGGAACTGACTGACTTTTCACTCCCTAAAATCGGTGAGGAATTTGGTGGCCGTGACCATACAACGGTTATTCATGCTCATGAAAAAATATCAAATTTGTTGCAGACGGATACCCAATTTCAGAATCAATTGAAGGAAATTCATGAGTTGCTCAAAATCTAGGTTCTCTCTATTACAACTGAATAATGTGAATAACTTCTAAATGCTTACACACAGTCTATCCACATGTGGATAGACTGTGTTTCCTTTCAAAATTCGAGTTATCCACATAATAACAGGCCCTACTAGTACTTCTATTACTTTTTATTAAAAAAAATAAAAATAAAAGCTAAAACGGAGGATTAAAGAAAATGAGATTTATAATCCAACGGGATCGCCTTGTGCAAAGTGTTAATGATGTTATGAAAGCTGTAACTAGCAGAACAACAATCCCTATTTTGACAGGCATAAAAATAGTTGCTTCCGAAGAAGGAGTCACTTTAACGGGAAGTGACTCCGACATTTCCATTGAATCTTTTATTCCAAAGGAAGAAACTGGGGATGAGATTGTCGAGATTAAAGAAACGGGAGCCATTGTCTTACAAGCCAAGTTCTTTAGCGAAATCGTCAAAAAACTACCCACTGATACTGTGGAAATGGAGGTTCTGAATCAATTCCAAATCGTTATTCGCTCTGGGAAATCAGAGTTTAATCTAAATGGTCTTGATCCTGAAGAATATCCTAGATTGCCACAAATCGAAGAGGAAAATTCATTTAAAATCCCAACTGACCTATTAAAGGCCTTAATTCGACAAACTGTATTTGCAGTGTCCACCTCAGAAACACGTCCCGTCTTGACAGGTGTCAACTGGAAAGTGGAAAATGGGGAATTAATCTGTATTGCAACAGATAGCCATCGCTTAGCCTTAAGAAAGGCAAGGATTGATCTTTTGTCGGATCACAATTATAACGTGGTTATTCCGGGGAAAAGCTTGAATGAGCTAAGTAAAATACTTGACGATAACAATGAGCTAGTTGAGATTGTCATTACTGAAAATCAAGTGCTTATTAAAGCGAAGCATTTGCTTTTCTTCTCAAGGCTATTGGAAGGAAATTACCCTGATACATCAAGGCTCATTCCAGCAGAAAATAAAACAGAGGTTATCGTTAATACCAAGGATTTCTTACATGCTATTGATCGCGCTTCTCTTCTAGCGCGTGAAGGTCGAAACAATGTGGTTCGCTTTGAAATACTAGGCGATAAAGTGATTGAAATTTCATCCAACACGCCGGAGATTGGGAAAGTTATTGAGGAACTGCAAGCACAATCCGTTGAAGGAGAAGAGCTAAAAATTTCCTTTAGTGCTAAATATGTGATGGATGCCTTAAAAACATTAGAGGGCCATGAAATTAAAATTAGCTTCACGGGTGCCATGAGGCCATTCCTCATTCGCCCAATTAATGATGAGTCCCTCCTTCAGTTGATTCTTCCAGTAAGAACTTATTAATTTTAAAAAGCTGCCAGTATCACTGGTGGCTTTTTCATATATAGATCAGCATGTTTCAGCAATTCTTTGTGTAGAAGAGGATTATTTAGTAAAATAGAAGAATAAGACTTCTTAAGAAAAGGTGAAAACGTGACAAAAAAAATCAAAATTGAAACGGAGTATATCACTTTGGGGCAATTTCTGAAATTAGCAGAAATTATTGATTCCGGTGGTATGGCCAAATGGTTCTTAAGTGAGTATGAAATATTCGTTAATGGAGAACAGGACCAAAGAAGAGGGAAAAAGCTAAGAGTGGGTGATAAAATTGACATCCAAAATTTTGGTTCATTTATCCTGGAATGAATATTCTTAGAGGTACTGTTTGTATTCAGTTGAACAAAAGGATGTATCGTCTATGTATATTGAGCATTTAAAATTAAATAATTACCGAAATTATGGGGAACTTGAACTCTCTTTTGATAATAAGGTGAACGTGATTCTTGGAGAAAATGCTCAAGGAAAGACGAATGTGATGGAATCTATCTATGTATTAGCGATGGCGAAATCCCACCGAACATCTAACGATAAAGATCTTATTCGCTGGGATACGGACTATGCTAAAATAGAGGGTAGAGTAAAAAAAAGACATGGTTCCATTCCCATGGAATTGATTATTACAAAAAAAGGGAAAAAGGCAAAATTTAATCATATAGAGCAAAAAAAACTCAGTCAGTATATCGGGAATATGAATATTGTCATGTTCGCCCCAGAGGATCTTCATTTAGTAAAGGGAAGCCCACAGGTTAGGCGTCGTTTTATTGATATGGAGATTGGTCAGGTTTCCCCTGTGTATTTGCATGATATCGGTCAGTATCAAAAAATATTACAACAGAGAAATCATTATCTAAAGCTCCTCCAATTGAAAAAACAACAAGACTTGACCATGCTAGAGGTATTAACGGAGCAATTTATTGAAGTAGCTGTAAAAATTATCGCGAAACGGTTTGAATTTATTCATTTGCTTGAAAAATGGGCAACTCCCGTACACAAAGGCATATCCCGTAATTTAGAAACGTTAGAAATCCACTATAAACCATCTGTTGACGTATCAGAAGAACAAGTCTTGTCGAAAATGATAGAAGTATTTGAGGATAAATTTGCTAAAATTAAATCAAAGGAAATTGAAAGAGGCGTGACATTATTCGGGCCTCATCGAGATGATCTTCTTTTTCATGTCAATAATAGGGATGTGCAGACATTTGGCTCGCAAGGCCAGCAAAGAACGACTGCTCTTTCCCTTAAGTTAGCGGAAATTGAGTTGATTTATTCAGAAGTAGGAGAATACCCTATTTTACTATTGGACGATGTTCTTTCTGAGCTCGATGATTTTCGTCAATCTCATTTATTGAATACGATTCAAGGAAAAGTCCAAACCTTTGTAACAACCACAAGTGTTGATGGAATTGATCACCAAACCTTAAAGGAGGCATCCGCTTTTAAGGTTCGTTCGGGAGAGATTGAAAAGATTCAATGAGGTGAGAACATTGTATGTTTATTTAGGCGAGGATATTCTCGTAAAGGCAACTGATATAATCGCCATTCTAGACAAGGAAACAGTAAAAGCTTCAAAGGATATGGAAGCGCTGCTTGAAAATAGCAATCATGAGATGTTTCAGCAAAATAAGGGAGCGTACAAATCCATCGTTATCACGGGAAATAAAGTGTATTACTCCCCTTTAGCTTCCGCAACCTTAAAGAAGCGATCAACAATGATTCAAGAGTTTTGAGAATAAAGCTTTTTTATAGATTTTCTGTTTTTTAATGAAGTAACTAAAAAGTGTAGGTGATAGGCTGTGGCAATGGAACAGGAAACGGTACAAGAGCAATCCTATGATGAGAATCAGATACAAGTATTAGAGGGCCTTGAGGCGGTTCGGAAGCGCCCAGGTATGTATATTGGTTCAACGAGCGCCAAAGGACTCCATCACTTGGTTTGGGAAATTGTAGATAATAGTATTGACGAGGCCCTAGCTGGTTTCTGTACGGAGATTCAAACCATCATTGAAAAGGATAATAGTATCACAGTAATTGATAATGGTCGGGGAATTCCTGTAGGGATCCAAAAAAAGGTTGGGCGCCCTGCCGTTGAGGTTATTCTAACGGTTCTCCACGCAGGTGGAAAATTTGGAGGCGGTGGATACAAGGTTTCTGGAGGCCTCCATGGTGTTGGTGCGTCTGTTGTTAATGCTTTATCTACGGAGCTAGAGGTCTTTGTTCATCTTGATGGTCATATCCACTATATGAAATTTGAGCGTGGTGTTCCGTGTGAGGACCTTAAAATTATCGGAGAAACGGACCGCACGGGAACCACCATTCATTTCACCCCAGATCCGGAGATTTTCACTGAAACAGTAGAATATGATTTCGATACCTTGGCAACTCGTATTCGTGAACTTGCTTTTCTTAATAAGGGCCTAAAGATGTCACTTGAGGACAAAAGAGAAGAGAACAAACGTGTCGAGTACCATTATGAAGGCGGAATTAAATCCTATGTTGAGCATTTAAACCGTACAAAAGAAGTCATTCATGAGGAGCCAATCTTTATTGAGGGAGAAAAGGATGGGATTACGGTAGATATTTCTCTCCAGTATAACGATGGCTACACAGAGAGTATTTATTCATTTGCAAATAATATTCATACGTATGAAGGTGGAACTCACGAGGCTGGCTTTAAAACAGCCTTAACGAGAATAATCAATGATTATGCTCGAAAAAATGGATTGTTTAAAGACAGTGATGCGAATCTCTCTGGTGATGATGTGAGGGAAGGATTAACTGCGATTATTTCTGTTAAGCATCCGGATCCACAATTTGAAGGACAGACGAAAACGAAGCTTGGTAATTCTGAAGTGAGAGCTGTAACAGATACGATTTTTTCTGAGCATATGGAGAAGTTTCTTCTTGAAAATCCAGCAGTAGCAAAGAAAATTGTCGATAAAGGCTTAATGGCGGCAAGAGCCAGATTAGCTGCAAAAAAGGCGAGAGAATTAACACGTAGAAAGAGTGCACTTGAGGTTTCAAGCCTTCCAGGAAAGCTTGCGGATTGCTCTTCAAGAGATCCATCCATAAGCGAGCTTTATATTGTTGAGGGTGATTCCGCTGGAGGGTCCGCAAAACAGGGGCGTGATCGACATTTTCAAGCGATCCTGCCACTTAGAGGAAAAATCCTTAACGTTGAAAAGGCAAGATTGGATAGAATTTTGTCCAATAATGAAGTTAGAGCGATGATAACAGCATGCGGAACAGGAATCGGTGAAGATTTCGATATTTCAAAAGCTCGTTATCATAAGATTGTTATTATGACGGATGCTGATGTTGATGGTGCTCATATTCGAACACTCCTTTTAACATTCTTCTATCGTTTTATGAGAAAAATTATCGAAGCAGGCTATGTTTACATCGCTCAACCTCCGTTATATAAGGTACAACAAGGTAAAAGGGTTGAATATGCATACGATGATAAAGAACTAGAGCGGATTTTTGCAGAGCTTCCTGCACAGCCTAAACCGAATATTCAACGCTATAAGGGTCTTGGGGAGATGAATCCTGAGCAATTATGGGAGACAACCATGAATCCTGCAACGAGAACGATGCTTCAGGTTAGTTTAGATGACGCCATAGAAGCGGATGAAACCTTTGAAATCCTAATGGGTGATAAAGTAGAACCAAGAAGAAATTTCATTGAAGAGAATGCTAAATACGTGAAGAATTTGGATGTATAACTCGCTATAATCTTGAAGTATGTATCCAAAGTGAAGGGGATAGAGGGGAATGCCACTATCCTTTTCACTTTAAACAGAAAAGTCTTTACCAAGTAAAGGAGGTCCCCGAATGTCTGAAACATCGAAATCACAAATAAAAGAAATCAATTTAAGTCATGAAATGAAGACATCTTTTCTAGATTACGCAATGAGTGTTATTGTCTCACGTGCTCTTCCTGATGTCCGTGATGGCTTAAAGCCTGTTCATCGCCGGATCTTATATGCGATGCATGATTTAGGAATACATGCAGATAAACCATATAAGAAATCTGCTCGTATCGTTGGAGACGTCATTGGTAAGTATCACCCACATGGTGATTCTGCTGTATATGAAACGATGGTTCGGATGGCGCAAGACTTTAACTATCGTTATATGCTTGTAGACGGACATGGAAACTTTGGTTCCGTAGATGGAGATTCTGCTGCAGCCATGCGATATACAGAATCAAGGATGTCAAAGATTTCTATGGAGTTACTTAGAGATATTAACAAGGATACGATTGACTTTCAGGATAACTATGATGGAGAAGAAAGAGAACCGGCTGTTCTTCCTGCTCGATTTCCTAATCTGCTAGTTAACGGGACTACTGGAATAGCTGTAGGAATGGCAACGAATATCCCCCCACACCAACTTGGTGAGGTCATTGATGGTGTCTTAGCAGTTAGCACGGACCCTGACATAACAATCCATGAATTAATGGATATTATCCCCGGCCCTGACTTTCCAACAGCGGGTTTAATCCTTGGTAGAAGTGGGATACGTAAGGCTTATGAAACTGGAAGAGGATCAATTACATTACGAGCCAAAGTTGAAATAGAGCAAAAATCAAGTGGTAAGGAAGTTATTATCGTTAATGAACTCCCTTATCAAGTAAATAAAGCAAGATTAATTGAAAAAATTGCTGAGTTAGCAAGAGATAAGAAAATTGATGGGATAACCGATTTACGTGATGAATCTGACCGTAATGGGATGAGAATTGTTATTGAAGTTCGTAAGGATGCAAATGCAAACGTCCTTCTGAACAATCTTTATAAACAAACAGCTTTACAGACAAGCTTTGGAATCAACATGCTTGCTCTAGTTGATGGCCATCCTAAAGTGTTGAATTTGAAGCAATGCTTACAGTACTATTTGCAACATCAACAGGTTGTTATTCGTCGCAGAACTGAATTTGAGCTTCGCAAGGCGGAAGCAAGAGCTCATATTTTAGAAGGGTTACGAATTGCTCTAGACCATATTGACGAAGTCATAAATTTAATTCGTAGCTCACAAACAACCGATATTGCAAGGGAAGGCTTGATCTCTACCTTTGGTTTATCAGAAAAACAAGCTCAAGCTATATTGGATATGCGTCTTCAGCGTTTGACAGGCTTAGAACGTGAAAAAATTGAGGATGAATATCAAGGCTTAGTACAATTAATGGCTGAACTAAATGCTATTTTAGCGGATGAAGAAAAAATATTAGAAATCATTCGTGAAGAGCTAATAGAACTAAAAGAGCGTTATAATGACCAGCGCAGAACAGAAATTGTCACAGCGGGTCTTGAAAATATTGAAGATGAAGATTTGATTCCACGTGAAAATATCGTCGTAACTATCACTCATAATGGATACGTTAAACGTCTACCAGTATCCACTTATCGCGCTCAAAAGCGTGGAGGACGTGGAATTCAAGGAATGGGTACGAATGAGGATGATTTTGTTGAGCACCTTATTACGACTTCCACACACGATACCCTTCTATTCTTCACAAATAAGGGGAAGGTCTATAGAGCAAAGGGATATGAAATTCCAGAGTTCTCAAGAACAGCAAAAGGAATTCCGATTATTAATCTTCTAGAGGTGGACAAAGGTGAATGGGTGAATGCCATTATTCCAGTTGAAGAGTTTGTAGATGATTGGTTCTTATTCTTCACAACCAAAGAAGGTATTTCAAAGCGCTCACCGTTATCATCCTTTGCCAATATCCGAAACAATGGTCTCATCGCTCTTAATTTAAGAGAAGGAGATGAACTTATCTCTGTTCGTCTTACTGATGGAAATAAAGAAATTATTATTGGGACGAAGAATGGAATGCTCATTCGCTTCCCAGAAACCGATGTTCGCTCCATGGGTAGAACGGCTACTGGGGTTAAAGGGATAACGATTGACCAAAAAGATGAAGTAATAGGGATGGAGGTACTAGAGGAAAGCGCTGATATCCTTATTGTTACAAAAAATGGATATGGTAAGAGAACCCCTGCTATTGAATATCGAATTCAAGGTAGAGGAGGAAAAGGGATCAAAACATGTAATGTAACGGAGAAAAATGGTGATTTAGTAGCCATGAAGGCCGTAACGGGTGAAGAGGACTTAATGCTAATCACAACGGGTGGCGTTATTATCCGCATGGCAACGAGTGATATTTCTACAATGGGGCGTAACACACAAGGAGTTAAGCTCATTCGCTTAGATGAAAACGAGAACGAGTTTGTCTCTACGGTAGCGAAGGTAGAAAAAGAAGTTGAAGCTCCTGAACAGCATGAGGATAATATGTTGGATGATACGGAAGAATAGGTGTAAATTTAAATCCTAAAATACAAAAATAAAGAAAGCTGTAGAGCCAATCCTTGCTCTGCAGCTTTTCTTTATATAGCCTTATTCTTCTATATCAAGTAAAATAAAAACTAGGCCAGTTTTACTATATTCTCATTGAGGTGTTACCCCATGCGTGTCAAATTAAAGGAGCTTCGAGAAGGTTGCATATTGTCTGAGGACGTAATGAGTTTAACGAATCGTCCGATCATCCCAGACAAAACAGTTCTAACCGATGAATTAATTGAAATTTTGAATGCATTTCTTATTAGCGATGTTAAAGTTCATAAAACACTTGTCAATGGAATGGCTTTTATTCCTGCTGAAGTAGTTGAAGAAAAAGCTAAAAAGGAAGTAAAAGAAACTGAAAAGCAAGAGACGTTATCCGAGTCATTCCTTGAAGCAGTCAGAGATTATAAAAAGGAATTTAGTGCATGGCAAGCAGGGCTTCCTTTAGATATAACGAAGATAAGAGCAATAATATTACCGCTTATTGAAAAGTTCGATAGAAACATAGGAGAGTTGTTTTCGCTTCACCATCTCTCTACGGAAAAAGAGTACTTATTTCAGCATTCTATAGCTGTAGGATTATTGAGTGCATTTATAGGTAAAAAGCTAAATTATCAAAAGGGAGATATTGTACAGTTAGCGTTAGCTGGGTGTTTGGCTGATTGTGGAATGGCGAAAATCCCTTCACATCTTCTGAATAAAAGCGGTGCTTTAACTAGCGCTGAGTTTGAAGAAATAAAGAACCATCCCACCTATAGCTATAAAATGGTACAGGGAAGTCCACTCCTTCGTGATGCAAGTAAAATAGGGGTTTTTCAACATCACGAAAGACTTGATGGAAGTGGTTATCCACTCGGGGAAAAAAGCGAGAAAATCCACTCATTTGCGAAAATCATAGCGGTAGCAGACATTTTTCATGCGATGACATCTGCCCGTCTTTATCGAAAAAAGCAATCTCCGTTTAAGGTATTGGAGATGATTATTCAAGATAACTTCGGGAAATTTGATATCCCCGCAATTAAAGCCTTACAATCAGGCATCATGAATTGTTCCATTGGAAGTAAGGTAAGACTTTCTGATGGCCAAATTGCTGAAATTTTATTTATAGAGGAAAAGTCCCCTACAAGACCTTTAGTGAAAATATTAAAGTCAGAAGAAATCATTCACCTAGAAAAGAATAGAGATATCTTTATCGAGGAAATTATATAATTGTTTTTTAAAACTTACCGCATATTTCCTCTTGAAGAAGGCGCATGAGGCTGGTATACTTAATCAAGTCACCAAATCGAGATTGTTCTTTTACTTAAATAAAGGCTCTTTTCTCAAACATTGTTGCTTTTGAACAAAAAATAATTAGACAAAACTCTTGTTTATGCTATCTATCTGTAGAAATAACGGAGAAAAGTGCTACTCAATCTATGCGTATCGCACGCCTAGTATGAAACGGAATGG
>DLCS01000191.1:46315-46566 GCA_002480735.1 Bacillaceae bacterium UBA7792
GGCCGGTATTAAGGACATTCCAGAACCACAATCCGTGCGAAAACAGCTTAAATAAAAAAAGTATTGACATTCAGATTTGGAAATGATATATTAATAAAGTCGCCTCTGAGCGATATGAAAAATCTACTGAACTTAACTTGCTCTTTGAAAACTAAACAAATCATACGTCAACGTTAATTCTAGTTGTTTTAAACAACAAATTTTTATGAGCTATATCAACTCTTTATTGGAGAGTTTGATCCTGGCTCAGG
>DLCS01000294.1:0-3612 GCA_002480735.1 Bacillaceae bacterium UBA7792
GAATGGATCCTTCAAAATCCATTGCAGCCGAAGAAAAATCAGGGCGGGGGAATGAATCAAGCACTCGCAGCTAACCCCTATCCCTATATGCATCCATACCCAAAGCCTAGCCTCGTCAACCGCCCACCATCTGGGGTCAATTCCATCATGAACTCATTCAAAACACAGGATGGAAACCTCGACCTAAACAAAATGTTGGATACAGCCGGGCAAATGATGAATGCGGTAACCCAGGTCTCAGGGCTCGTCAAAGGATTAGGGGGAATATTCAAAGTCTAATGTAAAAAAAACGACCAGACCCGGTCGTTTTTTAGTTCTCGAATATATCTATCTTCTTTCCTTTTTGCTTAGGAACACGAACTTTTAATAATCCATTTTGATAGGTGGCTTTTACTCTTTTTTCATCAATCGGCTGGCCTAAGTATATATTTCTAGTCATTTGTTGCATCGATTTACTCTTTTTATAATAATTTTCAGACTCATTTTCTTCGATAATTTCTTCCGTACTTTTCACAGAAATGGTGATGGATCTTTCCAGTACATCAATGCTGATCTGTTCACGCTTGATTCCTGGTAGCTCGGCAATAATGACTTGTTCATCATCTGTCTCCCGCAATTGAACTGGAAAGGAAGGCAATGGCATTTGAAAGAATTCATCGATGCTTTGTAGGAAACCCTTGACAGGTCTCATGTGAAAGAACTCGTTCATAATCGTTCTAAATTCATTAAAAGGCTCCTGATTTTTCCCCTTGTTCTCGGGTAGCTTGCTAGACATATGATTCCCCCCAATAATATTAATCAATACAGTCTATTCACCTATTAATTTCGTGTTAAAGATTTATGGAATATTTGACAAAAAAGTAAACAATCCATTGTGATATTTTGAACAATTCTTGAACGATGATTTAGATGTGATCTAGATCACTAAGAAAAAATTGGGAGATAGGTATGCTGTTACAGTACTAGTTAATAGAGAGGGGATTTCATAATATGTTCTGCTACCAATGTGAGCAAACACCAGCAGGGGGATGTAAGGTTGTTGGTGTGTGTGGAAAAGATGAAACAATTGCAAGCTTACAAGATACGATTATTTTTGGATTGAAGGGTATTGCCGCTTATCGCACCCATGCGAATCAATTAGGCGCTACGGATCCTTTTGTTGACGCAACTACACATGAAGCTCTTTATATGACACTTACAAACTCAAATTTTAATGTGCAAGAGCATATTGATATGGCGATGAAAGTGGGCAGTGCAGCTGTACGGATGATGGAGGTACTGGATGAAGCCCATACGAAACGTCTAGGTATTCCAGAGCCCATTCGCGTATCACAAAATAAGGTAGAGGGGAAAGCGATTATTGTCACAGGACATAATCTTTTCGCTCTAGAAGAGTTATTAAAGCAAACAGAGGGTAAAGGCATCAATATTTATACTCACTCTGAGATGCTGCCAGCCCATGGATACCCTGCATTGAAGAAGTATTCTCACCTTAAAGGGAACCTAGGAAAAGCATGGTATGACCAAAGACGCTTATTTGAAAAATTCAATGGGGCTATTCTGGCGACTACAAACTGTGTAATGCCAATTAAAGGCTCTTATGCAGACAGAATGTTCTCCTACGAAGTAGCAGGGCTTGAAAATGTCCAAAAGATTGTGAACGATGATTTCACACCACTTATTGAAAGAGCTCTTGAATTACCTGAGGCTTACATCGATTCTGAAGAAACATTACTTACAGGCTTCCACCATGAAACAGTACTAGGTCTAGCACCAGAAGTTATTGCAGCTGTTAAGGAAGGGAAAATCAAACGATTCTTCGTCATCGCTGGCTGTGACGCACCTGGTAAGGGAGGAGAGTACTATCGCGAACTTGCGACTTCATTACCTCCTGAAACCGTGATCCTTACTACTTCCTGTGGTAAATTCCGCTTCAACGATGTCGATTACGGTACAGTCCCAGGAACTGATATTCCACGCTATATCGACCTTGGACAATGTAATAACTCAGGCTCGACTGTAAAAATTGCGAAAGCATTAGCAGATGCATTTGAATGTGAAATCAATGAATTGCCTGTAAGCATTGTTTTATCTTGGTTCGAGCAAAAAGCCGTTGCGATTCTTCTTGGCTTATTTAGCTTAGGCATTCAAGATATCCGCATTGGACCAAAACCACCTGAATTCATTTCAGAAGGGGTTATGAATGTCCTTCAAGAAACATTTAACTTGAAATTAATCGGCACTGCACAAGAAGACATGGCAGCAATGCTTGGAAACTAATTTCAGTGTATTAGTTCTGCAAACAATTTTTGATAAAAAAATGGAGATTGATTAGATATAAAACAAGCGGACCAGTTTTGGTCCGCTTGTTGTGTAGTGAAACCCTTTCTTAAATAATTTCATCCAAAAGCTCATCGGGATCAAACAGCATATTCCCTTTAGCGTCAACCTCAATTTTTCCTTCCTTCTTCATCTTCGTTAAGGTTCGACTAACGGTTTCACGAGTAGTCCCGATCATATTGGCCAAATCTTTATTGGTGAATTCCCCTTTTAAGCAAATGGTTCCATCCTCCAGCTCTTGCCCATGGCTTCTCCCAAGGCGAACGAGAAGCTTAATAATCTGCTCATACGTATTATTTAGGACTTGGGCCTCGAGGCGCTCCTGCAAGTCGACAATCTTTTCACCCAGCACCTTGAATACCTTAATGCAAAGCTCTGGATTTTCGATGAGAACATTTTCAAACTGAGAAATCGGTACTACGACAAGTGTGGCATCCTCAATCACCTCAGAAAAAGCGGGATATCCCCCTTTTCTAAAAAAGCCGACATGGGGAAACATTTCTCCGTTCTTAAGAAAGTTGACGATTTGTTCCTTGCCTGCAATGTCACTTTTATAAATTTTGATTTTGCCGTCGTAGATGAAATACACATTTTCTAAATTATCGTCCTGCATAAAAACATGCGTGCCTTTTTTAAATTCTCTCGAAATAGAGATATTGACGATTTCTTGAAGCTCTTGATCATTCAAATCTCGGAAAAGAGTAAATTTAGATAATACTTCTTTTATATCTTCTTGTCTCATAATACACCTCAATGTTTTACTTCTATTAATATTGTACCAGAGTGAAAAAGTCATTTCTATTCGTGAGGCGCAAGGGATGGACAAAATTTTGAGGCAGGGGTCTATTTTTTCGAACGTTTATTCGCTAGAATGAGAATGATAGGGATATTCAAAAAGAGGTGAAACCAATGAAGGTTCGTAAAAGCCTACAGGAGTTTTTGAAACAATTAAAGCTGGATGAATCATTTAAAGAGAATATCGTTCATTGGCACACGATAGAGGAAAAAGAGGCCGAAACAGTTGAGCTGCCGTTAAACATACACCCTAAACTAGCTGATGCCTTGCAAAAAAGAGGCATTAACCAGCTATATACTCATCAAAGATCCGCCTATGAGGCGGTACGAGCGAATCAAAATATCGTAGCCGTAACCCCTACTGCATCTGGAAAGACGCTTTGCTACAATCTTCCTATCCTTCAGTCTATTGTTGAGGATGATCGAGCAAGAGCTTTATATATTTTTCCAACGAAGGCACTCGCCCAGGATCAGAAA
>DLCS01000294.1:3658-5888 GCA_002480735.1 Bacillaceae bacterium UBA7792
TACAGAAAAGCGAAATCAATGAACTGATTCAAGAAGCTGATTTAATGATTAATAGTTATACATATGATGGCGATACAGAGAGCTCGATTCGTGAAAAGGTTCGAAAGGCGGGCCATATTGTCATCACGAATCCAGACATGCTTCATTCTGCCATATTACCCCATCATACAAAATGGGTTTCCTTGTTTGAGAATCTCAAATTTGTGGTCATTGATGAACTCCATATTTATCGAGGCGTATTCGGAAGCCATGTCGCAAATGTGATTCGAAGACTAAGAAGAATTTGTAGATTTTACGGAAGCAATCCCATTTTCATCTGTACTTCTGCAACGATTGCCAATCCATTGGGGCTTGCTGAAGCATTGACTGGTACCCCAATGAAGCTGATCGATAATAATGGTGCACCAAGTGGAAGAAAGCATTTTCTCTTTTACAATCCACCGATTGTTAATAAGCCACTTAATATAAGGAGAAGCGCCACGCTCGAGGTACGTAAGCTAGCGGGTGAATTATTAAAAAATCGCATTCAAACGATTGTTTTTGCAAGAAGCCGCGTCCGAGTAGAGATTCTCCTAACCTATTTACAGGAGCTCGTCAAAAATCAGCTTGGTCCAAAGGCAATTAGGGGCTATCGTGGAGGCTATTTACCGACGGAAAGAAGAGCGATTGAAAAGGGGCTCAGGAATGGTGACATATACGGGGTCGTTAGTACGAATGCATTGGAATTAGGGGTGGATATCGGTCAGCTCCAGGTCTGTGTGATGACGGGCTATCCGGGCTCCATTGCGAGCTCCTGGCAGCAGGCCGGTCGCGCTGGTCGTAGGCATAGCGAATCCCTTGTCATCATGGTTGCAAGCTCAAGCCCTCTTGATCAATATATCATAGAGCATCCTGATTATTTCTTTACGAAAAGTCCAGAAACGGCGCGAATAAACCCTGATAATTTGATTATCCTGATTGATCATATGAAGTGTGCTGCCTATGAGCTCCCCTTCCAAAAAGGGGAAGCATTTGGTGCTTTTGAAACGGAGGAAGTGCTAGAGTATCTCGTAGAGGAAAGGGTGCTATTTCAAAACGGAGATAAGTGGTATTGGATGAATGATTCTTTTCCTGCTCATAATATCAGTCTTCGATCGGCCTCACAGGAGAATATCGTCATTATCGACCAATCCAATGTGGCTCATGTAAGGGTCATAGGGGAGATGGATCGGTTTTCTGCCATGACCCTTTTGCATGAAGAAGCGATTTATCTTCATCAAGGTATTCAATATCAAGTTGAAAAGCTAGACTGGGAGGAGAAGAAAGCTTTCGTTCGCGAGGTGGACGTTGATTATTTTACCGATGCGAATCTTGCAGTTGAACTAAAGGTTCTCAATATCGATAAGAGTCGAGCCAAGAATCAAGTGGAAATTGGCTTTGGTGATGTTAGCATTCTTGCAAAGGCAACGATTTTTAAGAAAATAAAATTTGACACGCATGAAAACATCGGCTCCGGTCCAATCAGTCTACCTGAGGAGGAGCTTCATACAAGTGCTGCCTGGATTTCCATCGGGGAGGACGTGCAAAATTGGTCTGAAGGAAGAATGGAGCAGGGATTAGTGGGGGCGGCCCATGCACTCAAATTTATCGCACCTATTTTTGTTATGTGTGACCCCTCAGATCTTCATGTGGTGCCACAGGTAAAGGCCATCCATAATGAAAGGCCGACGATCTTTTTCTATGATCGCTATCCAGGAGGGGTTGGATTAAGCGAAAAAATCTATGATGGAATCGAGCAGGTATTAACTGAAGCGATGGAGAGGATTAATCGCTGTCAGTGTGCGGATGGTTGTCCGTCATGTATTGGTACGGCTTCATCCAGCGAAAATGTCAAGCAGGATGTGCAGAGCATCCTCAAAGGATTCGTCCATGCTTGATAGCGATAGGAAGTGAACTAATGTCTTTTCGTACGAAACTAAAACATTTACAGCCCCATCTGCAAAATGAGAAGGGCAAAGAGGAGAAGCCTCTCTTCAAAAAGCAAGTTGAGGCTTCCGCTAAGCTTGAAATCCCATTTCTAGATGTGTGGGAAAAAGAAAACGTGAAACCTTATTTTTATGATGAACAATATTGTTTCATAAGGGAAAAGGAAATTCCGATTGAGGAGCCATACGGTAGATACCCGTTTTCTCAATTTATTGAAGCAGTGGAAGCGTGGAATAGCCGCACCTCCAATCATCCCCTCTCAGCA
>DLCS01000153.1:0-17065 GCA_002480735.1 Bacillaceae bacterium UBA7792
AATCCCAGCCCCTACTTCGAACAGCAAATCCAAATGCTGATAGGTAAGGTTGAGGCAGTAGGGATGAATTCTAAGGCAGAGAAGGCCCTTGAATTGATCCGACAAATTAATGATAAAGTGATAATCTTCACCGAGTATCGCGCTACACAATTATATTTGCAATGGTTCTTAAAACAAAATGGAATAAGCTCCGTTCCCTTTCGAGGTGGATTTAAACGTGGGAAGAAGGATTGGATGAGAGAACTGTTCCAAAAGCATGCTCAGGTGCTGATTGCAACTGAAGCTGGCGGAGAAGGAATCAACCTTCAGTTCTGTCACCATATCATTAATTTTGATTTACCATGGAACCCGATGCGATTGGAACAAAGAATTGGACGTGTCCATCGACTGGGCCAGGAAAAAGACGTACACATCTATAATTTCGCGATCAAGGATACAGTAGAAGAGCATGTCCTCAAGCTTTTACATGAAAAAATCTCATTATTTGAAAAGGTGATTGGAGATTTAGACGATATTTTAACCAAGCTGGAATTTGGCAATTTTGAAGACTATTTAATCGATATTTTCGGTCACTCCAGCTCCGAAGGGGAGATGAGGATCAAAATGGATAACCTGCAATCGATGATTCAATTGGCCGAAGATCTACAGGAGAGTGAAACCAATGAAGCAGCACGAAATTCATCAATTTCTTGAGAAATACTTTACCGCAAACAATTGTGAAATTGTGGAGAACGGTCAAGGATATATGACTGTTCAGCTAACCGTTGAGCTTGATAAAGAATTGATGAACCGCCCTTTTTACTGGCACTATTTAGAGAAAACAGGTGGAGTGCCTAATCCAATGAAACTAACCCTTATCACGGATAGGCAAATGACACCAGAGCATATCAAGGGGGAGGAAATCCACTTTGGCTCTCCACGACTGCATCAAATTTTTGAATCAACGAAAAATTTAGCTGGATATATTCGCTTATATGAGAAAAATTTATTTTCTAATGGACAGCATGTTCCTCTAAGACCTTGGCTTGGCATCAACCTGAAAATCTCCTATCAATCCGACAGGAAACGGGATGTCTTCAAGTCTATTGGTCTTCAGCTTATCAATGGACAGATGGTCGAAAATTTCCATGAGCAATTGCTACAGCTTAAACTCACACCGAAGATTCCTGACTATTCCTTTACATTATCACCATTAATCATGCCGGGAAGCGGCGTCTCAAGAATTGAAGCCCATTTAAGAAGTAAAATAGAAATAGAAGACCATCAATGGGCTGCAGAGGCAAGAAAACGCTGGCAGCAGGATTTACAATTATTAGAGCATTTTTATGAAGAAGCAGAGGAAAAAGGGGAGAGCTACGAAAATGAAAAAAAAGCACTGCAGGAACAATACGAGCCTAAGGTAAAAATCTCGATCATCAATGGGGGCCTTTTCTACCTCACCGAAAAGGCCATATAAATAAGGTAAGTAGCCTTGCTACTTACCTTTTCCTTTTCAGAACACTAGTAAACACATAAGGGAGCATCCCAAACCAACGAAACCAGAAGCCCTCTTTTTCCTCTTTTCGTGCCTGCTTGATTTTTTTTCGTTCATCCCTTGGCTGGTCAATATATTGGACAACCGTTTGTGTAATATATTTCACATAGTCATTCGTTTTCAAAGTCGACATCCCTGCCTTCCTCTTATTCAGTAAGCAGTATGTCCGAAAATTTTATTTCTAATCTTCAATTCAAGGGTTAATTCCGTTCCAGCCACTTCACCATTTTCTGGACATTCGTATCATAATAGCTCATCGCTACTAAATCCGTTTGTTCATCCGTATTAAGCCGATAGGTAATTTGAAAAAGATCCGTCGCTATTTTACTCATGCTGTAGGAAACTGTTCCCTCTTCATAAATAAGGGTCCCTTTCGAAGTCAATAAACCCTCTTGAAGTTGACTTTCTACCTTTTTCATAGACTGAAGAAAGTAGAACTGATTTCTTTCAAAATCCTCGACTTCCAACAGATATCTTTTTTCGGAAATGTATTGGTTAAAATGAATGGATAAAAAGGTCATAAATATCAGCAGTATGCAAAGAGTGACCGGAAACATAAAGCCTTTTTCATTCATTACGTATCACCTATATTCAAAATTCATCGCCAATAAACATATGGATGGCTCTGCTTTCTCTCTGACCAAAAATATTGTTTACCTCAATCCAAATGGCGTGATTCCTTTTCTCGAACCGAATCTCTTGAACATTTTGTAAAACAACCTCATGTCCTTTCGCATCTACACGCCTTCTCACCAAGTTTTTATATTGCTGGTAAACGATTATCTCTTCACCATAAAGAAGGGTTAAATCTCCATTTACCACATCACTAAATTCACTTGCTTGAACTTCCTTTTTTAATTGATTGATAAACAGCTCCCATTCCATTTGCTGAATCCGTGCATCGATTGAATTCTGACTAAAAAGAATGGTAAAGAAAAGCGGAAGGAAGGAGGCCACCATGCAGAAAATGGAGAAAGAAAATAGCATTTCCAGCATCGTGAATCCTTTATTATTCAAGCCGTTCACATTTTTCCTGTTGTTCTTTAAAAGCATCTTCATAGCTAATACACACCCTTGTTGGTCTGCTTTCACTGCCCGCTTCCCAATTTATCAGGTAGGAGCCGTTCTTAATGACCTCCTCCCGATCCTCAAAAATCCCTTCCATTAGATAAACATGAAGGACATCATACATGAGATGTGTTGCCGTAATCTCCCTTTGTGTATCGATGGATTGTTTATTTACATGGATATATAAGGGGAGTAGGCTTAAGGTCATGAGAATCCACATCGATAGGGAAAGCAAAAGTTCAACCAAAAAGAAGCCCTTATGATTTGATAACATAAAATCTCCCCCTACCTAATTGAAAGGTCATTTGATAGCGCTCCCCATCGATATAAAAATAAATGGAACCAAAGCTGCTAATATTACCATTCGAATGGTAGCGAAAAAATAGTTTTTGTGAGCCTTCAGAAACTGTTATCTTGTCGGAATACTCCCTTTTGATCAAGATCTCTCCATTCTGCTTTCGTATATAATAGAATTTCTCTGGGATGACAAAATTGACACTCACCAGCTTTTGACTGGTTATGGCATGCTGTTGTGCATAAAGAAGATCGGCCTTTAATTGGGTAAAAAAGAGCTGTTTTTCCAGCTGGATGCTTTGTGTCCTTAATAATAGGCTCGATAAGGAAATGATCAGGAGGAAAATACTTAAGACAATTAACGACTCAATCAGCGTAAAGCCTTTTTCATTACGGGGCAGCACTTGGGGTTTCACCAATAACATTCACTTCGCCTTTTGCGCCAATTTCTACCTTATCTCCATTTGGGCATGTCGTTTGATTAATATACTTTTCCTTTTGCAACTCCTCCAAACTGCTTGGCAGCTTATTTTTATCCATTTCAAAGGCCTGTACCTGAGCTTCGACCATCTTCACAAATGCCTTGCATCCCTTTGAATTAATCGTTGAATTATGCTTTGTAATATTTGGAATGGTAATAATAAGGAGGACAGAAATGACGAGCAAAACGATCATCATTTCGATCAGGGTAAAGCCATGTTGATTATTTTTCATTCATAAATCTCCTTTCTAAAATCCATCTAAAAGCTGGAACATTGGCAACAAAATCGCTAAATACATGGAAACAACAATCATCCCTATGAGGGAATAGAGGATCGGCTGGATCGTTTTGAACATTTTGTCCATTTTGTTTTGTAATTTTTCCAAACAATACTTGCTAAAGAATAATAGCTCCTGCTCAAGCTTCCCGTTTTCTTGACCATGCTTCACAATGAAAATCAAGTCTTCCTCGAAGAATGGATATCTCTTGACGATTTCCGCAAAGGATTCCCCTGTGGAAAGGTGGTCCTGCATTTCTCGTCCTAGCTGCCGGTCGAAGGAGTGCTTCTCATGCTCTTCAAACAATTTCAGTGCTTCCAGGATCGACAAACCTCCCCCTAACAAATAGCTTAACTGGATGGAAAAATAATGGGTGGTATACAATCGAGAGAAGGCACCCATATAGGGAATGGAAACCATTATCCTTCTTTGCTTTATGGGTGAGTACTTCTTAAATCTGAGGAAGTAATAGGACAATCCAACATAAAGAAGGAGCATGAATAGAAGTAGAAAAAGGGGAAAAATTTCTCCTGTTACGTATACAATCTTCATAAACACATTCGGAGACAAGTTCATCGATTGAAATAACGAGGTATACTGTGGAAGGAGTATTTTTTCGACAAAAACAAACAGGAACAGGGTCATCACCATTAATAATAATGGATAGATCATGATTTTCTTTAATTTATCTGCATCACCCTCTCTTTTAAGCATCATCTCACTGCCATCACGGAATGCATCAGCTAAGGAGCCGTGCTGCTCTGCGAAATAAACGAAGCCAACAAGCGTCTGGTTAAAGCCTAAATCAAATAAAATTTTGTGGAGTGGATATCCCTCCTTTAAATCATCAAGCGATTGACGAATCTCCTCCTTCCGTGTTTCACTCATCTGATATGTGACGGAATGAATCGCTTCTGCTAACGGGTAACCACGTGCAAGCAGGTCACCAGTTCTTTTTAGAAAATCCGCTTGCTCCTTTAATTTCCACTTACGACTTCTCATCATCATACACCCAGCGCTCATATTCTGTTTCTTTAATGTATCCTAGGGCAATCCCCTTCTTAATGACATCTTTTAAGGATTTATAAGAAGAGGGATTTTCATGACGTAACACACTAGTCAAGGCTTTACCTGTTAGAAGCTCAAACACACTCGCTCTTTTTTGGTGGCTTGCGGAGAAGCAAAAAGGAGAGCAGGTACCTTCACAATAGGGACATTGTAATTCCACTAGCCTTTGTGCCGCCACAGCAACAAGAGTTTGTTCTATTTCCAATTGATTCACTCCAAATTCTAATAAGCGATAGATGGCTCCCTTGGCATCACGGGTGTGCATTGTGCTTAACACGAGATGCCCGGTCAAAGATGCACGAATGGCGATTTTTGCTGTTTCACTGTCTCTAATTTCACCCACCATAATAATATCTGGATCATGCCTAAGAATGGCCTTCAAACCCGTTGCATAGGTCACTCCAGCCTTTTCATTCACCTGCACCTGCAGAAGTGAATCCGTATCCTTTTCGATCGGATCCTCAAGGGTAATCACATTACGATTGAAATAATGGGTTGTTTCATTAAGTAAGGAATATAAAGTCGTGGTTTTCCCTGATCCAGTCGGCCCTGTGAAAATCACAAGTCCATGGGCATGATTCAAGAGAGCTAATAATTTCATCGTAACAGATGGGAAGAGAGAAATTTTGTAAAAAGGGATTTGCTCTTGTTGTGGAAGTAGGCGGATGACAAGACTTTCTTTTTGATTCGCGGGTAAAGTGGATAAGCGGAGGCCTACATGGTAACCATTGACTTTGACAGAAAATGCGCCGCTCTGCGGTCTCCTTTTCTCTCCGATATCCATGGATGCAGTAAATTTAAAATGGGAGATTAATCTTTCACAATCTTCTTTGGGTAACTGTAATCTTGGAATCAATCGGTTAGCCATTCTGAGCTGGATGAGGGTATCCTTCTTACGTGGAATGATATGGATATCTGATGCGTGGCAGTGAACAGCGTCTCTAACAATTTTGTCAGCAAGAGCTTCAATCGATTTCAATAATAAATACACCACCTTATTCATTTGTTAATTCTATAATTCGACAGCTTTCTCCATCTTCCTTCTTTTATTTTAAAATTTTTCTGGAATCTCCCTTATCTTTTCCTTGTATAAATGCTCCATTCGCACAAATTATATGTGTAATGATCTCGTTCATCAATTCGACACGTAAATGTGAACATTTTCTAAACTTATAGTGATTACAGTGTTAACCCAACGTAGCTGTATTATAATGGAATAAATTATGCGGCCCCGAGGTGAATTTTGTGGAGAAGACACTCAAAATAACGAATGTTCTATCTGATCCAACCCGTTATTACATTTATCAATACATTACAAAAAGACATCAAGATGTTACGGTCCAAGAAATTGCTGATAATTTCGATATCCATCCGAACGTGGCAAGACTTCATCTGTCAAAGCTCGAAGATGTAAACATGCTCGTTTCTGAGACAAAGAAAACTGGAAAGGGTGGAAGACCAAGCAGACTATACCGACTTTCCGACGATGTCATTCAATTGAACTTCCCTTTTAGAGATTATCAATTGCTATCAAGGATTGCGATCGAAACCTTTGTTTCCTTGGGGGAGGAAGGAAAGAAAGCACTGTACATCACAGGAAAAAGATTTGGTAGGGAAATGATCGAGCAAGAAATTTCCCGAAATCAAAGCACAGATGATTTTACCTTTGAACAGAAATTAAATATTTTGCGGAATACGGCAACCATGGCAGGTTTCTACCCTGAATTTGAAGCAAATGAGGATCATACCAAGATTTATTTTCAAATCTATAACTGTCCCTTTAAGGAGATCGCCCACGAACAAACAGACACGATTTGTACCACACACTATGAATTTCTAAAGGGAATGTTCGAGGCTTTATTTGATTCTGTCGAGCTGATTGAAAAAGAAAACATGATAAAAGGCTGTGATTCATGCTCATATCATGCTTTGGTCACAAAGTAGCTACAAACTGTTATTTACTTTTCATTGCCGTTTACTTTATAATATGGTAGTGATGGACTTGTAGGATAAAGGAGGGGATACATATGGATCGTATGTACAGAGTAATGGGATTCTGGACTGGCATCTTCGCTGTCATGTTCTTCCTAGGCGACATGTACAATACGTCTCTAATTTTCTTTGCTCAAACAGCATTTTTTGTATTGCTGAGCTACTTGAAACTATCTGAACGTATGTATATCTACATTTTCGGAGCATACTTAACTGTCTTCTTTGTAGGGTTTACCTACTATACGACATTCTTAATGACTCCCGGAGTAGGCCATTAATAGTTCTATATAAAAAAGCGATTGTTTTGCAATCGCTTTTTTATATTCCCTTCTGTTGAACAATCGCATGAAAATAAGTGCTGATGCCGGATGGAAGAATAAGACTTCTAATCGCTCGATTTCTCCGACTTACTTCGGAAAAGGGATTCGGATCATAATGATCCTCTAGTTCTTTTAATATTCCAATCGAAATAAGAAATTCATCCTGGCGCTCCTTGCTGACGAAGCTTAACCCATTCTCTTCTCCTAACCGTATCAGGGAATCAAAATGAACATGACTCGTAATATCCATCTCACCAGGGTGTAGTAATACTTGATTGAATTGTTCGTGTTTATAATACCCCCGTAGGCTCCCATCACGATGGATAGGTTCCATCCATTCTTGATCACTGTAGCCGTAATCTACGGTTACTACCATCCCTCGGATGAGGACATTCGCTATTTTCCTTATTAACTCTTCCATCATAAGAGGAATTTCAATTCTTTGCTTTTCATAGATATTCATCTTGCTTTTCTCTAAAAACATAAGAATTTCTTGATTTTTCAGTGGAACTGCTCTTTCGATTAATTGATCATTTTCGAAAGCTACCATCACTTCGTATAATTCTCCCTCCTGCCTTTTAATAACATGAACAGGAAGCGCATCAAATAACTCATTGGAGAAGATAAAGCCTTCAAATGGACGTATATTCTCTATACTCTCTACTTGTTGAATACCGTTTTCAAAAGTAATCAAATCCTTTTGTTGCTCACGGTGGTAGGGACTAGTCTCAACGATCGTATAATTTAAGGCTTCATTAGATAGATGTCTCCATTCATCGATAAAGCTCCATGCAAACCGACCATTTCCCCCACCGATTTCACAAACTGCTGCTGGCAATTGGTGCTTTTCCTTTAATTTAAAGAACCACTTTGCCAGCTGTCGTCCATAAATATCAGAAATATTACTAGTTGTTATAAAGTCCCCTTTTCTCCCAATCTTTTCAACAGGCTTCATATAGTAGCCAAATTGCGGGTGGTAGAGCGCTAACTCGATAAACTCGGCATATGTGATCATTCTACTTGGTTGTTCTAAAATTTTCTCTTTAATGATCGAAAGCATAATATCTCCTTTTTTCGTTTACACTATTGACACAGTAAAAACAATGTATTATCCTAACATAAGTAGCTAAAACTTATCCCCTCCCATTGAATTGAATGAATAGAACATCCCCCGAAAAGCCCTTCTCATCAGAGGAGGGCTTTTCGACGAGTTACGGAATAGTTTGTTACTAAGCCTTTCTCCTCATTTTTGGAGGACAGCGAAGACTTTTTCGTTTCATTCTAAAAGCCATTCAAAAAGGGATTCGAATCCATTTCACTTTCAATGGTTGTCGTTGGACCATGACCAGGCAAAACCTGCGTCTCCTCTGGTAGCACTAATAGCTTTTCATGGATGCTTTTAATAAGGACCTCATGATTCCCTCCAGGCAGATCCGTTCTTCCTATGCTGCCTTGAAATAATGCATCGCCAGACACGACAAACCCATCCTCAAAATAGTAGGAAACACTGCCAGGTGAATGACCCGGTGTCGCAAACACTTCAAATGAGAAATCCCCGACTTCCATTTTTCCCTCTCCGTTAATCACATTATCCGCTGGGTTTACCTTAATCGGTCCCATCATAAAAAATTGTGAACCATTCAAAGCGGGATCCATAAGCCAACCCTTTTCCTGCTCATGAAGATAGACTGGAATATGATATCTATTTCTTATATCATCCACAGCTCCAATATGATCAAAATGAGCATGTGTCAATAGAATGGCCAGTGGTGTCAGCTTTCTTTGTTCAAGATGACGGATTAATTTGCTTCCTTCCTCTCCAGGATCAAAAATCAAACATTTTTTTTCTTTATTGGCGATGATATAACAGTTGGTTTGTAACGGGCCTAGCGGAATCTGTTCCCAGTTCATGAATATCCACCTCATTTTAAAGAAATACTATTCCTATATTACACTAAATTCTTCGGTGGTTGAAGCTGAAGAAATGATCTCTAAGTAGTAAAGACATAGAAGTTTCATTTTTTGACCTCGACAAACACAAAAAAAGCCGATAAAATAAATACAGAATGCTATCATTATGATAAGATACATACAGGGTCCAAACCTGAAAGCAAATGAATGGATGTAATTACATAAAAAGGGGGCTGTAATGATGGGATTAATGATCATTTTTGCGTTAGTTACCTTATTTGCAGGTTACGGTGCATTTTCTGCTCTTAAAAACAAAAATGTTCTAGGTTTAATTTTCGGAGCTGGAACCTTCCTTGTTTTCGGTTGGTTCACAGTTATGACTGTATTACACAGCGGATACCCTGCTGCTCACTAATTGAAAAGCACTGAAAAAGGACTGACTCAAATCAGTCCTTTTTCTATTTACTTTTTCTATTTACTTTTTCTATTTACTTTTTTATTTACTCCATCTCTACAAGAGTCTGAATCTTTTTAGACTCTAAATCAATAAGTTTTTCTAGATAGAATCCACTTAAGCAGCGCTTTCCATCCGGTGAGCAGCTTAATGGCTCATTTTCTAGCCCCTCAAGCAGCACCTCTTCATCTCCTGTATCAAGATCAATGGAAATAAGCTGGAACCCTTCCGAATAGACATCCGCTTCTGTAGAATATAATGGCTGGAACGATAAAAATCTCTGTTGCCCTTCCAGATAGGTGTAGTATGGTACCAACCAATCGGAATATCGAGTCAATCGAGGTGCTCTAAATGAATAGGTCTCCTCTAACTCATGGGTATAAAATGTGTAAACTGCATCTTGATCATGTTCATTGTCCGGTGCAACAGTTATGACCGCATCTCGAAAGGAATCAACAAGGTATATGCCCTCTAAAATATCATGGCTCTCTTCAGACCGTAAATCAAACTGCTTAAGTCTAGTCGTAAGAGAAGGATTTTCTAGGTCCCAATCGAGATATAATAGCTTCTCGCGGTCCAACCAAGTTCCAAAGGGTTGGGGCAACGACAACTCTGCCTTTTTCCCACTTTTAATATCCAAATTCCAAATGGAGAAATTCCAATCCTCTGTAAAAGCAGTTAACAGGATGTTTCCCTCATCAAAGGGACTCCACTTTAGAGATAGCTCCGTAGAGGGAATTATTTCAGAATAGATTTCTTCACCTGTATTCGTTATGATGACGAGCTTCGCCTCATTCGATGAAGGGGCTGAATGGATAAGAAGATGTTTTCTTGACGGACTTATTAAGATATCTGCTATGGGAAAGTCACTATGAAACAGCTCCCGTTTCTCTCCATCCTGCAAACCATACGAATAAACCGTAGAGCCCTCATTGGAATCTGTAACATAGACAATGGTGTTATCATCTAACCAGCCGGCTACCATGCTAAATGACCCGTTCTTTATCTCGATGGGGACAATCGATTTCTCTTCTCCAACCTGGTCACCCTTTGAAGGAGAGGTTGGTTCTTTAGGGGATGGTAATGGGGCTGCATCATTTTCTTTTATGCAGCCTGATAAGAGATATAAAAGTACTAGAAATACAAATAAGTTGAGACGCTTTTTATGTAAAGATTGCTTGGACACTGCTTCCCCTCTTCCCCTCTCCTACAATCATGTCTATAATAATCATACGATAATTCGAACGAAATGTTTCAAAAATATTTCAAAAGATACAATTTCATTACTTTAGTCACACAAAAAAGCCGCTACCCGGCTTTTTTGGTTACATATATAGGGATGCCAAAAAGATTCCCAGAAATTCCTCGTATATTTCTCTAAATTGAGAGAGTGGTAGCGGATTCGTTCCCAATCCGAGTTCAATCGTAAATCCTGGCTTTCTGAACTCTTGAATAAACCAATCCTTATAGCCTGCATGGCTGTCGATGTATTGCACAGCTTTGTAGCCGCTGACCCTCTCAAATTCCTCTGCTAACACCCGTGATTCCCTCGGCTCTAAGCCCTCATATCCCCAATAGAACTCTTCCCCTTGTGTGTGTAATGCCAGCAGGCGATCAAAGGAACGATTGCGTGCCAAATTGGCCATAGCAACTGCTTCAGGCTCTGTTAAAGGAGCATCTCCTGGATAGTCTCTCGGGGCAGGTGCCTTTTCCTCCTTTCGCTCCTTTTCGATTTCCCAATTGGCCGGGTATTGATTATTCAAGTCTACACCTCGAATATTCGCTTTCCAGCTGGTAAAATCAGTGCTACCCTTGTTGATCCGAATGACCTCTTCCCGTTGTGCTGACGGAGGCCCGCTGATCACTAAGTCAACTCCATCTGGGTTAACCATTGGGACAATAGAAAGATCAACAGCATTGTATAAGGGCATAGAGGATATTCCACGAATCAAGTTGCCATTTGTTAACGATAACAGGAAGGTATTTAATACCTCCATTAAGATTGGAGAGGTTATCCATTCATTTGCGTGAAAGGAAGCATCGAGATGAACCTTTTTTTTGCCCTTCCCGAATCTTATTTCCTGTATAGGCTTTCCTAATACACTCTGACCTATTGTATTAATTTTGATAAATGGATAGATTTCCTTTAGCTTGTTTAAGTCAGAGGTCATAAGCGAAAATGTATAGGGAACCGCACGGTTAGTCAATGGGGCTATGACTCTTTGCGGGAGTTGAATAACATCTCCAACACTTAATTGATTCGGGTTCTTATTCGGATTGACTAAAAGGAGGGCGTCAACAGATAAATTCCTCCTTCTCGCAATCTTCCAAAGGGTATCGTCTTTTTTTATTCGATAGGATATCGTGGTAAATCCCGGGATATGAACGATCTGACCCGGCTGCATACTTGTTGGGTTTAAGTTTGGATTGGAATCGATAATAAGATTTAAGGGAATTAGAAACCATTGACTATAGTTCCATAATGAATCACCAGAACGAACATGAACCTGCATCTCTTCTCCCCCTTTTTTGACTTTGAAAGAACTTGGAAGTCTATTTCGTCGTTAATACCTTACATCCTATGAAAAAGAAAAGAAAAAATGCCTTTTTAAAAAAAGAACCTGCTAAAGAAGCAAGTTCAAATTTGGTTATTCATTGTTTCCCTTTTTTCTTAAGTTTTCGTAGAAGCGCAGCAAATCTCCATAAACAATTTTATCTGAATACTCAAGCTCATACTTGGCTTTTTCTAAGTACTGTTCACAATACCTTTCCTCTGTTATTTCCCCAGTGTCCTTCCGGTAGCAAGTATCACGTGTATAAACATAATCCTTTGTAATAAAGCTTCCGTCCCTTAATACGGTAAATTCCAGCCTATCATCAGCAAATAAATCGGTACCGAAGTCAATATTGCCTTTTGTATCAATTCCGAGCAAATGAAGAATGGTCGGCTTCAGATCAATTTGCCCTGATACGGTTGAAATCGTCTTTCCTTTATGCCCTGGAATGTGAATAATTAATGGAACTCTTTGAAGCTGTGTACTTACAAACGGAGTAACCTCTTCTCCTAGGAATTCACTCATCGCACGGTTATGGTTCTCAGAAATTCCATAATGATCACCGTAAAGTATAATAATTGAGTCATCATATATCCCTTCGTCCTTAAGGCTTTGGATGAATTGCTTTAGAGCCTCATCCTGATAACGAACCGTTGGGAAATAATTATTCAAGGTCTTTGAATTAGAGGTATATGGTTGTACCAATTTATCTTCTTCATCAAGGTCAAATGGAAAATGATTTGTGAGAGTAATATATTTTGCGTAAAAAGGTTTTGGCATTTCTTTAAGATGGCGAATGGATTGCTGGAAGAAATCAGCATCCTTCAGCCCCCAGCCAACAGAGTTTTCCTCCGTAACTTCAAAATCATTAATATCATAAAAACGATCATAACCGAAGGATTGATACATGATATCACGGTTCCAGAAGCTCTTGTTATTCGCATGCAATGTTGCTGTGAAATAGCCATTTTCCTTCAGGATTTCAGGGGTGGCTCTGAACTCATTCCGAGAATGGGTAAAAAACACTGCGCCCCGACCGAGTGGATAAAGAGAATTATCCACTAAAAATTCAGAATCTGACGTTTTTCCTTGCCCTGTTTGATGATAAAAATTATTAAAATAGTAGCTCTCCTTAATAAATTCATTCAAGAACGGGGTGATTTCCTCCCCGTTTACCGTATTGTTAATGACAAAGCTTTGTGTAGATTCCATGGAAATAAGAATGACATTTTTTCCTTTGGCGATGCCAAAAAGCTCATCATTTGGATGTTTATAATTCGCACGAATATAGTTTTCAATATCCACTAATTCACTGCCATCAGCGAGCGCTCTTTGAGCAGAGGATTTTGATTGTAAAAAAATGTCATACAAGTGATAGTTGTATGTTCCTATATTTTTGACAAGCATTTCTCTGTCAAAGGTCCGTGTTAACAATTGAGGGCGTTCGCTCTCTGCTAATCCTAGGTTTAAGAAGGATATAGCGATCGCAATCAGGTAGAACACTCTCCGTTCAACCTTCCCATAGTCACGATTGACAATAAATTTTGGCTTGATTTTGAGCAAGGCCAACAAAATAAAGAAATCCGCGAAATACACTAAGTCAACAAGATGCATTAGTTCTCCCGCACTGCTTCCGAGATCGGCCATATTGCTCGTTTGAAAAAGGACAGGAACCGTGAGGAAATCGTTAAAGAATCGATAAAACACTACATTGGCAAATAAAACGACAGAAATAAGAAAGCTTGAGATCAGGATGTAACGATTTCGGTTTTTCTCTTTTAAGAAAAAACTAATACCCATCACAAACATGAGGAAGCTTAATGGGTTCATAAATAGGATGAACTCTTGCTTCCAATTCTCAATATTTATTTCAAAACTAGTTTTATAGACTATGTAGGTTTTTACCCAAAGTAATAGTATCGCAAGAGCAGGAACAGAGACTTGTGACCCCTTGAATTTTCGCATTTGTTTCCCCCCGTTACTTGGAAAAGTTCTGTGCTTTTTACATTTTTAGGCATCTCCAAAATAATTAAAGATCATCTTAAACCTTTTTTTCTGAAAAAGCAACGGAAATATCTACACAAGTATAGACGAGCTAGGCAAGAAAAAGTTTCAATCTTGTCCATTTTTTGTATTTTTTGATAGCTGTAAAAAACGAAAGAAGTCATCCTCTTTCGTTTTCATGGGTTCATATAATCATTGAAATTGTTCATTCATGACAAGCCAGCCAGCACCGATAACACCTGCATCATTTCCTAGGGTGGCAATCGAAATTTTCGTCGTATCCTTTACACGGGAAAAAGCGTTTTTGTCGAAATAAGACTGGACTTTATCTAGAAGAATATCCCCAGCTTTTGAGACTCCTCCACCAAGGACGATTTTTTCAGGGTTAAGTGTATTGCCGAGATTGGCAAGTACAAGCCCCAAATAAAAAGCTACTTCGTCGATAATTTCTAAACAAGCCGCATCCCCAAGTTTGGCACAATCAAATACATCCTTGGCGGTTATGCTACCATTTTCTTCATATATTTTCACTAACAATCCTTCAGCTAACCCTTCCTCTTTTAGCTTTAGATTCGCAAGTCGGACAATTCCCGTGGCCGATGCAACCGTTTCTAAACAGCCTGTTTTCCCACAGTTACATGGTGCGCCACCGTCTGGGATAACTGTTATATGCCCAATTTCACCAGCAGCACCGCTCACTCCTTGGACAATTTTTCCATTCGTAATGACGCCGCCTCCGACTCCGGTTCCTAACGTTACACAAACAAGATCCTTTGCTCCATTTCCCGCTCCCTTCCACATTTCACCAAGAGCTGCACAATTGGCATCATTGTCGATCAAAGCAGGGAGGTGGATAGCCTCTTCGAGATTTTTCTTGAGTGGATAATGATCCTCCCAGGGTAAATTCACGGCATTATATAGAATTCCTGCCTTATAATTGACTGGTCCAGGGGAGCCCATTCCAACCCCTATAAGCTTATCCTTCGTTTCCCCTTGCTCTTTTAATTTCTGATCGATTGATTTAGCAATATTGGCAGTAATATTCTTTCCCGCGTCGGAATGATCGGTTTCGATCTCCCATTTTTCAATAATTTCACCTTCCACGTTGATGAATGCAAGCTTCGTTGTTGTTCCTCCCAGATCAACACCTACAACCCATTTCTCCCTCATCACGACACCCCATTCTCTTTATAAAGCCCATTCACTCTATGTTGTTTCTCTCGTACCCGCCCTATGTTTATAGGTTCCCTAAATTACACGTACCGAGTAAAAAGCCGTTCACCCATGCACATAGGGCTAGTCACTCTTTTGATCCTTTAGCATCCGAATTTCATGTCTCAAGAGCATAATGGCTGTTTGAAACTCCTTAGTTTCAATTAACTGGGATTGATAGAGTTCCTTAACCTCTTCTTCCATCAGCTCGAGCGTGGCGATTCGATCGCCTACATAAATAATCGTTCCAAATTTTTTTAGTAATTGTTGTATATCATATATCGTATTCATACGAGACCTCTTTACCCTTAATGACATCACTAAGTCCAAGTATAATTCAAAATTTTGAGGCACTCAAGAACTATGCTACGATAAACTACCGGTCCGGATCCTTAGGATGCAAGATTCTTGGTCTTCTATCCTTCAGCGGGATGGGGGCACGAAATAATACATCGATAAATGCCCGCAGGTTAAAAGGAATAAATGGCCAAAGGTACGGAACCCCAAATGATTTCATTTTTACAAGGAGGAAAAAAATTAATACAGTCCCAATAATCAATCCATATTGATGAAAAGCAGCCGTTAATAAGAGGAGCAAAATTCTAACAAGCCGATTGGCAAGGCTCATTTCATAGCTTGGCGTAGCAAAGGTCCCGAGTGCCGCAATGGACAAATACAGAATGACCTCATTTGTCAATAGCCCCACCTCAACCGCCACTTGGCCAATCATTAATGCAGCCACGAGACCAAGTGCTGTTGCTAGGGCGGACGGGGTGTGAATCGCTGCCATTCTTAGCATATCAATCCCAACTTCGACAAATAAAAATTGTAATATTAATGGGATTTGTCCCTCTTCATTTGGACCAATATAGGACAACCTATTTGGAAGAAGGCTTGGGTCAATCACAAACAAATACCATAATGGCAAAAGAAAAATAGAAGCCCACACGGCAACAAATCTGACAAACCTTAAATAGGAGCCGATGATTGGCTTATTTCGATATTCCTCAGCATGCTGCATATGATGCCAATAGGTAACAGGCGTAATGATCACACTTGGTGAGCCGTCAACAATAATACAAATATGGCCTTCATAGAGATGACTTGCCGCGGTATCGGGACGTTCTGTATAGCGGACAACCGGAAAGGGATTCCAGTGGCGTCCAGAGATATACTCCTCGATCGATTTCTCAGCCATAGGAACGCCATCCGTATCAATTTTGGCTAAGGAATCCTTTAACTCCTTGACCATGTCAGGATCGGCAATATCCTCAATATAGCTGATCACTACATCTGTTTTGGAGCGTCTCCCAACCTGCATATACTCCATTCTCAATGTTTTATCCCTAACTCGCCTTCTTGTAAGAGCGGTATTAAACACAAGTGTTTCTACATATCCATCCCTTGAGCCCCGAACAACTCTTTCAATGTCGGGTTCTTCCGGTCCTCTTGCTGGGTACGTACGAGCATCAATTAGGATCACCTTATTGATCCCATCAACCACTAGTGCGGTTGGACCCGCAAGCACCATATCGACCACCTTTTCAAGATCGTCAACCGCTTCGACCTCCACGTAAGGAATATACGTCTTTAAGAGGTTATGAAGGACCTGAGGCTCTAAATCCTCCGGCGAGATTTTGGCAAGAAATTTCATTAAGAGATGCAGAATATCATCTTTTACAAAGCCATCAATAAAGTAAAAGGCCATTCTCCTATCGGCATACTCGACCTCCAACTGTAGAACATCAAAGCTCTTCCCGACGCCGAGCTCCTCTTTTAAATAGCTGATATTTTCGTCTATAATGGTTGATATTTTTTTTTCTATTTTCTGTTCCATCGTCCACCTCATATAGTTTACCATCTATTTCCTACACCTCACCATCATAGACATTCC
>DLCS01000153.1:17262-17696 GCA_002480735.1 Bacillaceae bacterium UBA7792
CTCACCATCATAGACATTCCTCGAAAAAAACATACTTAGCTGCGAAGGGGATGGATCGTCAAAGCGTAAAAAAAGAGACAGCTCGTTTTTTATAACGATCGCTGTCTCACTGCTTATTTTATTTGATTTAATAAATTGCTATATTCCTTATTGTCTGGATCTAGCTCCACCGCTTTGCTTGCCTGCTCCTTCGCTTTTTCCACTTCCCCGTGTTCTAAATATATGAGGGCCAGATTATAATGGGCCTCATGAAAGCTAGGCTCTAATTCGATCGCTTTTAATAAGGAATCCTCCGCATCGTTCAACTTCCCCAGTTTGATTTCTGTATAGGAGAGAAGGAAATAATACTGAGCAGATAACCCCTCTTCCTCCTTTACCTCAGATAACATTTTGTACGCTTTATCATAATCCGCTTCCTCCATGTACTCCTGGGA
>DLCS01000205.1 GCA_002480735.1 Bacillaceae bacterium UBA7792
TTTATGTTTACCAGCAACGGCATCCAAACGCATCACTGTCCCGGTTCCATTCACCTTCACGTTCATGATCTGTGCCATTTTTCTCCTCCTCATTAAACCATTTCTCTTAAAATGCTAGCTGCTGTTACCATTGCCTTTAACTTTTCAACTGCTATTTCATCACTGTTCATCGGCCTTTGAGCAAAGGTTCCGAAGCCACAATCCGGATTAAGGAAGATTTTGTGATCAGGTAAAAATGTGCGAATCTCCTTCACCCGTTCGACCATTTCCTCAACCGATTCGATTCCTTCTGTTCGGGGATTAACGATACCAAAGCCCAATTCTTTCCCGCCAAATTCACGGATGGCATCGAGCTCGCCTGCACGAGGTGTTGAATACTCAAGAACGAGTTGATCGACGTTCACATGAGCTAAGTAAGGAATTAGTGGATAGTAGGGTCCGCGAAGGAGAACTTCCTCCTCTGTACTCCAGTTGCCACGGCAAACGTGAAGACCAATTTTTGTACCTCTACCCAGCATTCCTTCTGTTACTTGGTTCATCAAATCAAGAGCAAAAGCAATCTCTTCTTCTGCATCAGCCTTTGCCGTTAACGCACCGCACATAAACGTTCTGTTGGCATTTTTCTTTGTGAATACAACCTCTGTCAACACAGGCTCGTCAAATTGGACAAAATCGCATCCAGCCGCAATTAAATCCTCAAGCTCTTCACGTAAAATCTTAACAATATCCACCGCTAGATCCTCTTTTGTCGGATAGGCTTCCTTCGATAAGCCCTCTACCCACATGGATCGAGTAAGGAGGTATGGTCCTGGTAATGCCACTTTAATTGCTTTGTCCGTATTTTTTTTCAAGAATAAATAATCGTTCAAAGCTAATGGTTTCTTCCGGCTTATTTTTCCAGTTGCCGCAGGATTCGTCATCGAATAAGCAGGTACATCCAATGTTCCTAGTATTTCTTCAAAGCTGGCTTTGTCCTCGATATAGTCGAGCAGTTCCGAAACCGAGAGCATCTGAACATTGTTTAAGTGCTCAGCTACAAAGGAAATATAATTATCTCGGCGCTGCTCGCCGTCTGAAACAAAATCAATTCCCGCTTCTTCCTGCCATCTTAGTATTTGTAGAATCGATTCATCTGCAATGTTATGAAACTCTTCGTCTGTGATTCTTCCAGCTTTTTTATCGCGCATCGCTCTTTGAACCTCTTTTGTTCGAGGCCAGCTGCCAATCACGCTTGTGAGAAATTTGTCTTCAGCCATCATTTTCTCTCCCTTCTTTGAAAATATGGCTCTGTTATATTTGGTTGTTAATCTTATTATCACCTTATACGTGTACGTTCTCGAGAGTTTTCGTACCGAATAAAACCCGTTCACGCGCAACCTTAAGGCTGAAATCAACATCGAAGACTAACAGATCCTAAAATACAATAGAGAGCTTTAGTTCTATTTCAACTGTGTCCTTCAACGTTTGGTAAATTGGTGAGCGCTTGAGAGTGTTTTCCCATAGTTCTTCTAGCAACTCTTCATCGTCAGGGGAGGAAACATAATAGGTCCCTTGAATATTATTCATTCTTGGACTACCTTCGTCCTCCAACTCCATATGATAGAGAACATTTTCTAAGCTTCCTTTTAAGGTCAGCTCATCATTATCAATCGTCACGTTTCTTTTGGAAGCCTGTGCTTTAAATCCAACGGTAATGCTTCCTGCAAGAGATGCAAGCAGATAATCGACTGCACTTGGTGCATCCACTTTCGGACTGAAATCAGCTGGCTGGCCCACCTGGAAGGTATGATTACGAGTATGAACCTTTGCCGAAAGACCCTTTTCTCCTTGTACACGCACACTCCATTGATAGCCTTTCGCCGCTTCCAGATCCTGTTTCAGTTCCTCTTGATTAGAACCTTTGCGGAGAAAGTAGCACATCGTATTCTCCCCAGGCTCTGAGCCAAGAAACTCATGATTCACCATCCGACACCATGCCGGCAAATCCTCAGCCACCGTTCTTTCCCGACTGCGCACCTCAAGGATCTCACCTGCAGCTATTGGGTCCATCGCCTTCTTAATGATCAACAGCAGTCCAGAGCCGCAATCCAAATCCCCGCCATCACAAACTGCCTGTGGACTCCACATATTTTTCACCTTTTAATATGTAATGGAAGCTGCGCCTTGGCTTAGGAACTCAACAACTTTTGCTCCACCGACAATGGTTGCACCTTCAACAAGATTTTCCTCATCAAGACCACGCTTTTTAAAGCATGGGCTGCACACCCAAAGCGTTCCACCAGCCTCAACAAACTGATCCATTAATTGTTTTAACGGCGCAAACCCTTCCTCATGAATGTCATCTGCATAGCCCTTTGACGCAAGATAAGCTCCTTCAACGTTAAGGAATACCACTGTTTCTTGCCCTGAAGCCACTGCTGCATTGGCAACAACAAAACCCACTGTTGCTTTATCCGCATCATTCTTTGCATTTGTTAAACTAACTAGAAATTTACCCATTTTTTCATTCCTCCTAATTTTGGTTGGTACCTTGCTCTTGGTACCAGGTACCGCCCGTGGACAGTTTCCACCCCAGACGGACACTATTTACCTTTTTGAATATAGTAGTGACTTACCTTGCCTTCATCATCCCGTCTAAGAAGGGTATGCTTCTGTAATCGACACCATGCAGGCAGGTCCTCACGTGCTCCTGGATCATAGGAAATAACCTTAATGACCTGACCATCCTTCATTTTCTTCATGGTTAAAAATAGATTCATGATAAGCTCGCCACAGCCTGTTGGCCCAGCATCATAGGTTAAGTCAGATTCAATTTGGGATGTCAAAAATATTCGCCTCCCTTTTCATATGTAATGACCTAGATATGGATGCTCATAAGCACCCCGTCAAATGTAAACGTTTCCTATTATTTACATTTGACGGGGGGTATTTGTCAAAAACTATATAGATTCTGACTCCTTCTCTATTATAAGAAAGTGGTATGATTAGATAAATTCAATTTATCTATAATATCAATGAGAATGAATCGATTTTTCGTATAGGTGGGAAAAGGATATGGATTTACATCAGCTCTATATTTTCACAAAGGTGGTCGAGCACAAGAGCTTTTCAAAGGCTGCAGAGGCCGTTTATTTAAGTCAATCTACCGTAAGCTCCCATATTCAATCATTGGAAAAAAGTTTGAATGTCCAGCTTTTCGACCGAGTAGGAAGAGATACAATCCTTACTCCATACGGGGAACGCTTATATTACTGGGCTCAAAAACTCCTGCAGCTTAAGGATCAGGCTATTTTTGATATGAAGGAAAGCGTGACAGAATTAAAGGGTATGATTCACATTGGGGTTAGCTCCGTTCCTGGTCAATTTCTTGTGCCCAAAATGGTCAAAGAATTTCGGAACGAATACCCGAATGTCACCTTTGCCATTCATGAATTTCCTTCCCGAATCGTAGCAGAGCGAGTCATAAGCGGAAAAGTGGACTTGGGATTTCTAGGAGAAAAATACGAAAATGATCATCTTCATTACTTGCCATTATTAAAGGAGAAGCTTGTTCTCATTTCGTCAAAGGAATTTGAATTTGAAGGGACTGTTTCAATGGATGAACTTGTCCGTTATCCCTTTGTCATGAGAAACTCAGATTCTGGGACAAAGGCGATTTTGGAGAAATTCTTGAAGCAGCATCATATTAAAGAAGAGCAGCTTAACATTGTAGCTTATACCGATAGTAGCCAAGCCCTCATTGAATTTGTAAAGCAGGGAATTGGAATTGCAATCATTTCGGAGATTACGGCGAGAGGGTCTTCATTAAACGGAGACCTGCAAATTCATGAAATTGAGGACTTTGATGAAGAACGCTATTTTTATCTTGTCTATAACGAGATGAAAACCTTATCGCTTGTGGCAAAGCTTTTTATTGAGATGGTGAAAACTAATAACGGTACCAGGTACCCTTTTTCAAACTGAAGAGTACCTGGTACCGTTATGTTAAATTTCTTGAACGTATTTTTCATCTGGAATTTTATTGAGCATGACATATAAGCTCGTATTCCCGTTGCTGTCATTAGTAAAAGCAAATTCCTCATCACCATCAGCTAAGATGACATCGTTTTTCTTTGCCTTAACTTCCTTTCCATCAATGGTAAAGGTCCCTTCACCCTCAACAACAAGCAAGTACACATTTGTTCCTGGATGCTTATGAGTAGGCAAAGTTTGCCCTGCGGTGAAGTTTAGTACGAAAACGGTGCTGTCCCCTTCTTTGAAAACAATTCGCTTTGTGAATCTTTCTTCACTGTATTCTATATAATCTTGAAGTTTAACTTGTTTCATTTCAAACACACCTTTCAGTGATAATAAGGCTTATTATTCCTTGCCCTCTTTAGAATAAACGTTCACACTTAAAAAGGCTGTGATCTCCATCAACAATTTCAATCTTTTTACGGCTTTGTATTGATAATCCATGCGAGTCCAAACATAAGGAAGGTAAATAGGTAAATAAACAGACATAGACCAATTCCCCATATCGCATTATGTCTGGACCTTTTATTTGCAAACAGTCCAACAATCCCTAGTGCTAAACCAATCATCGGAAGCCTAATAAGGAAAAAATCAGGAAATTCTTCACCATCTAATAGGAGACCAATATTTAAGCCAGCTAACGCAACCAGAGCTGTTAGAAAAGACAATAGTCCGGCAAATGATAGTATTCTTTTCATCCTGTTCATTTCCAATTCCATAGCTTCACTTCACCTACTTTTATACTTCTAACAAGTTGATTATTCTCTAGCTTTCTTAACTCAGGAGTCGGCCCAGTTACGACCGCACCATATACGTGAATCCCATGCTGTTTTAAATATGAAATCCGTTCAGACAACATGAGAGATTTACCTCTCGCAATTTTGACTGTCACATCCTCATTCTTTTCGAGAAACTGAAGAATATCCATAAAGACTTCCTCATTAGTCTGATCCCTCCCATTAAAAGGCGACCAGGTCGTATCATCAATTTGTGCAGGGTATCCGAGTTGTGTGACATAAAGTCCCTCTCCATCTAAATGATTTGCCTCGACACCTGTATCCACTGCTAGCCATCTTACCTCGATATTTTTTCCAAATTGTTTTTCTAACTCTTCTGGACTCATCAGCTGCTTCAAAGATACGTACACTTCTGACACCGTTCCATCCGGGAGGCCTCTCAGAATTTCCCACTCATCACTCCGATCCAATGGAATGGCAGCATCTGGATGAACCAAGTATTCTGTCTCCTCGGACGGAATCTCTGGCAGCGGCCTTTCAAGAGACATATTTCGTTTCGGAAGGCTTGGCTTGTCAAAAGCATGATAAATTTCATAATTTCCTACTTTATAGTCTTCTTTTCCGATTCTCTTAAAAACATCAAACGTGATGGTCATTGTGAAAAAGCCGATATCCTCCTCAAGCTCCATTTCCTCAAGACTCATATTGGGCTCGGTCACATAGATTGTTTTTGAGGCAACCTCAATAAGATTATTCGCCCTCCCTCCAATCGCATAGTAGAAATAAGTTGAAAGCGTCATAACTGGAACAATAAGTAGTAGCACTGCCAAGCTAATTAATATATTTGTTCTTAAAGCTGAGTTTTTGCTTTTTTGTACGATTTGTTTTAATTCTTTTTCATTATGCGAATGGGCATCTTCAAACTCCTTTACAGAATCATGAATCAATGTTTCATATAGTTCCTCATCCTTGGTTTCATTTCTATCCTTCTTGTTCAAACCTACTCCTCCTTTCTTTCACTTTTTCGATGATTTTCTTTCGACCACGTAGTAAATGACTTTTTACCGTATTTATTTTCATTTCCAAAATATCTGCTGCCTCCTGATACTTCATTTTGTGCAAATCACATAGGAGTATGACGTCTCTTTCCTGCTTTTTTAACGAATGAATATCTTGGAGAAGAAGATTAAATCCTTCTTTTTCTAAAAAGCTCCTTTCTGGGGTTGACTCGGTCACTCTCTCTGAAACTTGCTCACGTATAATAATCCTCTTGTTCTTACGTGTATAATCAACAAAAGCATGATACGCAACCTTAAAAAGCCATGCCTTGATATTGGAAATTTCAACAGTCTCAAGTTGAATATACGCCCGATAGAAGGCCTCCTGCACCAAGTCCTCTGCAGTATAGTGATCCTTTGATAGGGAAAAGAGATAGCGGTATAAGTCATTCACATATGCTTCATAAATCTCATCTAAATCCATCTCGTTCCCCCTTTCACTCTATCCACGTTTTAGGTCTATAAAAAGTTGCGGAATTCAAAAAAAAATCTGCATCATCCAATCAAAGCATGGATGCATACAGATTACAAGCTTCTAATCGATTCGGTATATCCCTTTTTTAAACCCAAACCAGACAAACAGCAGTGATTGGGCAAAAAGAATGACCCCCCAAGCTTGAACAGGAATGAATACAGTTGATCGCGCAAGCCCTGTTGCGTCGCCAGCAGAATGAGGCTGAATAAAGCTCAACATCTGAATTGTAAAGGCACTTGACACGGATTCCACTAAGAGAATGCTGGCGATTAGTAATAAACAATTCTGAACGAGTGTAGAAGACCCTTTAAATAACAATAAAAGAAACCCTGCTCCAAAGGATAATAGCCAAAAAATGCCGTAAAAATTCCGCACCCACAAGACGACGTTCAAAAGAATCAGTCCAACTAGGATGACAATAAGAATGTTATACCTTTTCCTACTAATCAACCAAAACGCTAAAAATGCCATTAATGAGGAGGCAACATAGCCTGCCCCACCAGTGAAAAATCCCCCAACCCATGAGCTGTGGCTTGTATACGTGACCCCTTCTGTGTTCATGAACAAGGAAATTTGGTGGACATCTCCACCGATCAGAGCAATTAAAGCATGCCCTGTCTCATGAACAAGAGTATTTACGATACGCACATAATTACCAATAAAAGGAACATAAGTAAGAAGGATGGCTAGACCCACAAACAATACAAACTTCAAACTAATCCGTTCTGAAAGATTTCTCAATTGATCCCCTTCCTTTAAGAAATTATTCTTCAGCAATCTCGATTTTTTTAAGCGTAGCATTTTTACGAAATTAGAGGAAGGAAAGTTTCATTTTCGAAATTTCTATAACTAATAGTATAATATTAGTTGAATATTTCAGTTTTTTCTTAAATCATACAAGGAGTTGAAACAGTTTGAAAGACAAATTAATTGAAAGACTCACTCGCTATGCAAAAGTGGATACACAATCCAATGAAGATTCCGGGACATGCCCATCTACTCCGGGCCAGCTGACCCTTGCCAATATGCTAGTGGATGAGCTGAAGGAAATTGGCATGACTGAGGTGACCATCGACGAGAACGGCTATGTGATGGCTACTTTACCGGCTAATACAGATAAAGAAGTTCCGACCATCGGCTTCCTCGCTCACGTTGATACGGCGACCGATTTTACCGGGGCAGGCGTGAATCCACAGCTTGTTGAGGGCTATGTTGGGAATGAGATCGTACTGAACAAAGATCTGAACGTGGTGCTATCTCCACAAGAATATCCAAATCTCAAGAATTATATTGGTCATACGTTAATTACCACCGATGGGACGACCCTTCTAGGTGCCGATAATAAGGCAGGAATTGCCGAAATTATGACAGCGATGGAATACTTAATCAAGCATCCAGAAATCAAGCACGGAAAAGTGAGAGTGGCTTTCACCCCCGATGAGGAAATTGGTAGAGGACCGCATAAATTTGATGTTGAGGCATTTAATGCAAAATTTGCGTACACCGTCGATGGTGGTCCACTTGGAGAGCTTCAATATGAAAGCTTTAGTGCGGCAGCGGCCAAAATTACATTCAAAGGCAATAATATTCACCCAGGGACTGCGAAAGGCAAAATGATTAACTCTGGAAAAATAGCGATGGAGTTCAATAGCAAGCTTCCTGCTGAAGAGGCTCCCGAGTATACAGAGGGCTATGAGGGTTTTTACCATCTGATTTCGGTTAATGGGGACGTAGAAAAGACTACTCTCTACTACATCATTCGTGACTTCGACCGCGACAACTTTAATAAGCGTAAAGCAAAGATCGAGGCTATTGTAGCAGAGTTTCGTGCAAAGTATGGAGAAGAAAATATTATCCTTGAGATGAATGATCAGTATTACAACATGAGAGAAAAAATTGAACCAGTTAGAGAGATCGTCGATATTGCCCATAAGGCAATGACCAATCTAGGGATTGAGCCAATTATTGAACCAATTCGCGGCGGTACAGATGGCTCCCAGCTATCTTACATGGGGCTTCCTACTCCAAACATTTTCACGGGTGGTGAGAACTTCCACGGAAAATTCGAATTTATCTCCGTCGAGAATATGGAAAAAGCATCAAAGGTCATCGTGGAAATCTTGCGCTTATTTGAGGAGCAAGCTTGAAAATAATTGCCTTTAAGAAGGGATTCAGTTTACGGAATCTCTTCTTATTTTTTTAAAAGTGTGCATTTCAATTTCAAAATTATCAGATTTATTGTACAATACTATTATTTACTATTTTTATCATAGAAACCTTAGCAGGAGTGTTCGCATAATGCAGAAGTCATCTCTGATTCAATCAGAAAATGTTGCAGGTAGAAATTTTCTTTTTATCGCAGGAATCATCTTTGTCGCCTTTAACCTTAGACCTGCCATTACCTCTGTCGGTCCCCTTGTCAGTATGATTCGAGACGACACCGGTATGTCAAATGGTGCTGCAGGATTTATCACCACCCTTCCTCTGCTGGCATTCGCCTTACTATCCCCAATCGCACCTAAGGTTGCTAAGAAATTAGGAAAAGAAATGACGATCTTTTTAGCCTTACTCCTGTTGGTGTGTGGAATTTTGACCCGCTCCGCTGGCTGGGTCTCAACCCTATTTATCGGAACAGGGTTTATCGGAATTGGAGTTGCCTTTTGCAACGTACTTTTACCAGGAATGGTCAAGGAAGCCTATCCAACAAAAGTGGGCTTAATGACTGGAATCTATACGGTGGCCATGGCAATCTGCGCTGGCTTGGCGCCCGGAATTAGCGTTCCCCTTGCTGAAAATGCTGGGTTAGGCTGGCAGGGATCTCTTACCGTCTGGGGAGTGGTGGCGCTCGCCGCTCTATGTGTATGGGTCCCTCAATTGAAGCAAAGACAGAGTATCACTAATGGTAGTGCAAAGAAAACTAGCGAAAGTCGCTCGCTGTATAAATCTCCTATAGCGTGGCAGCTGACGATTTTTATGGGATTACAGTCATTGATTTATTTTTGCTTTATTGCTTGGCTCCCAGAAATGCTCGTAAGCAAAGGCATTGATACTACAACTGCCGGCTGGATGGTGTCGATTATCCAGTTCTCTGGGATTCCTTTCAATTTCATTATTCCCGTAGTTGCAGATAAGCTCCCAAATCAAAAATCACTTGTATTAGGAATAGGAATTATCTGTATTATCGGGATTGTTGGCCTGCTCATTGGTGGAAATTTTGCGTTATTGACTTTCTACATTATTTGTATCGGCATTGCCACTGGCGCGTCACTCAGCCTCGCCCTTACGTTAATTGCATTACGAGCAAGAAATGCGACCCAGGCAGCCGATCTATCTGGTATGGCACAATCAATTGGTTATTTATTAGCCGCATTGGGACCAATTGCTTTGGGAATTATTTTTGATACCCTTCATTCATGGGTACTTCCGTTAATCCTTCTAATTATTATTACGATTATCATGACAATCTCTGGAATGGGTGCAGGCAGAAATCAATATGTATTGGAAAAGAAGGAAGAAGCTGTTTAGAATAGAAAAATCGTACGCTCAACCATTGAACGTACGATTTTTTTATTAGACGGTACAACTCGCACAACAACGCTGTGACAAACACCCGTCGCTGGTTTTGCATCCGCAAAAAAGTTCCTCCAGGAAGACACAGAGTCCGTTTTACATTTTATTGTGTTACTTATTTCATTTAAGTTTTTTTATGCGGTTTTCTTCTTTTCCATCGGTGCCATCGTGTCTTTCTCGATGTACTTAGCAATAAAGCTCCCTATAAGTAAGGACCATACTGGCGCACTGATGTTCCAAATCGTAATATTGGATAGTGCAATCATAAAGGCAAAGGCTGCACTCACTCTCATCGACGGCCTCGAAAATCCTGTTGTTAAGCTGTTGCCAAATACTCCAATAAGAGAAAAGCCAACGATGATGGAAATAAAGTCCTTTGGCAGCACTTGAATGAGTGGAACAAGCTTCCAGGCAAATACTCCAAATAGAAAAAGCAAGACTCCTGAAACAACCGCTCCCATATATCTTTTTTCCTTTGGACCCGCTTCCTCATCAGAGCAAATTGCACTTGCCATCCCCGCAATATTCGATGACTGACCACCAAAAAAGCTGGCAACCATTGAAAAAATCCCACTTAATGTAATAATCCGATTGACGGGAGGGCTGTATTTATTTTGCTCTAAGGCACCAAGTCCTACTGCCGCATCATTGCTTAAAATAAGCAAGGCGAGCGGAATCGAAACGGATAAAAAGCTCAGTATATGGAAGTCTGGCATTTGAAGTTGAGGAATGAGCATCTCGTGAGACCAGCCGCTACCTTCAAAAGGATAGATGATTAGAAGAGAGATGAACGCAGCAGTAATAGCCGCGATAATTGGTGGTACTCTAGTTCTCCATCTACTAAAAATAAAAAAGGCAGCGAGTGATACCCCACCCACAATCATCAATTGGGTAGCTGAAACAACAAAATTCACCATGTACTTCGTAATCATTCCAGCCAGCATGGCCGCAATGATCTCTTTCGGTACCATCTTCATCAGCTTTGAAAAGAAGCCAAGATACCCTACTAAAAGCATCAATAACCCCGAGACGATATAAGAACCGACTAATTCATGGAAGGTAAACTGTGTCGTGACCGTTGCCAGAAAAGCAACAGCGGAGATTGAATGACCTCCGACAATCGGCATCCTATAATATAATGGAAGAATAATGCCAAACAAACCACCAAATACATAGACGGAAAACACCCATTGGATCGTCTGCTCCATTGAAAATTGCCCGTTCAAGGATGCCTCTAATATTAGAGCCACTGGACCTGTAATAATAAAAATCCCCGACACAAGTCCAGCCGCGATATTTTTTTGATTCAGATCTCCCAGTAGAGAGATACCTCCCCTTTTTTGTATTTCAGACATGATGCCGTCCCCTTTCGTCCTTCACACTATTAAACTATTATACAACTTTTCTAATTATCAGAAAGGGGAAGAGACTGTTTTTATTCCTGAAGCCCTTCAAATTCTCGAATGCGATTCCGAATATACTCAGGTATCTGCTGAGAGCGATGTTTTTCTGGATCATAGTTGACGTAAATGATTTCTGCCACAACAATCGGGGTATCCTCTCCTACTCTCGTAATCAAGAATTCCATCGTAAAGCTGCTAATTCCCATTCTTGATACTCGGCATCCAATCTCTAGCCAATCCCCAAGCCTTGCCGAATTTTTATACTCCAGTGTTGATTTGACCAACACAAAATTAAAGTGGCCCTCCGCCATAATAGTATGCAAGGCTAACCCAAGCCCTTCTTGAAAATATTCCCCATTCGCAACATCCAAATAGGTTAAATAATGGGCATTGAAGACAATCTTTTGACCATCTATTTCCGAATACCTCACCTTGAGTCGATGAAAATAACGAAATTTTTCTTTCAAGACTGTCACCTCTCTTTTTCCTCATTATATATAATTTGTACTATTCAAACAATTTAACAGACTTATACTTTGTGGTGACTGAGTTTATGTTGGATGTTGATTTTAGCCTTATACGTACGTGTGAATGGGTTTTACTCGGTACGAGTAACGTAGAGAACGCGTGCGTATAAGACAATGTAAGATCAACAATTAGCTAAAATGGTGCCTTTATGATAAAAATAGAGTAGAGATGAGGTGTTTACTTTGAATCAAAAGGAAATTGAGTATAAGATTCAAGAGTTGAAAATGGATTATGTACGTCTGCAAAATGATTTGGAAAAGCTCGAATATGTCGATGGGAATCTTTCTCCCTTAGAAAAACAAATTGCCGAAATCGAAGCAGAATTAAAAATTCTTTACCGGGAATTAACCGAAAAGAAAGAGCTGCCACAATGACAGCTCTTCTCCTATACAAATAGATCGCGCTTTTTAAACCCAATAAATGTTAGAAGTATTAACCCAATAATCAAGGCAAAGGAAACCCCAACAAACATTCCGTCTAGCCCTCCGCCATACATGACCTTTTTTGCCTCAAAATATTTAAATGGTGTGACGAATTTTAGCCATTTCAATTTTTCATTGAGATCAATGACAATTGATAGCATGAAGGTAATAAGTTAGAGTCCTGTTGATATTGGTGCCGCTAGCTTAGGTCTTTTACTAAGAGATGCTATTGCTGTACCTATAGCCATGAATAGCAGCTGTAAAATCAGCATTCCCATCATGGTTAAAAAGATATCTTTGCTGACTGACTCTCCATTTCCATACATACTAACGAAGCTCAGACACGAGACCATTGTAACGAGATTAAACATGATAATATTCGTAAGAGCCGCTAGTAGCTTTGCTCCAATTACTTGATTCCTCGACATCGGCTTCACGAATAAAAACTCCGCTGTCTTTTCTCGTTCCTCTTTTGCGACTAGGTTGGCCCCAAGCATGGCTGCATGAATGGTCCCAAGTAGAAAAAGATAGATCACTAATACACCGTAGTATCCGCTTATTTTCGATAGATCAAACGTTCCTGTCCCCATTATTGCCTGTAGCGAAGAAGGCATTTCAGCCATTAAATCATTCATCGTTTGCCCGTTTGTGCCCATCCCCGCATATTTTCCTATGCTAGCCGCTACGAAAAGGACCATCCCCACGCTCCATAGAATAAAGGACTTTGCCTGTGATTTCATTTCTCTTACATATACATTCATTGCTCTTCACTCCTATACTGTGTGGATATCCTTTTTTCGATAGATGATAAAGGTAGTGACAACGGAAACCACTATAATAGAGATTGCGACAATCAGAAAGGAAATCTCATAAGTTGAATGCTCAATGATGTAATTGGCCTCAAAATATTTAAATGGCGAAAACAATCGTTTCACTTCGTCTTCACCTGTTGAAGCAAGCATTCCAATAAGGAAAAAAGCGAACACAGTTCCCAAGGATACGGCCAATACCGATTTGATTCTTGGAATGATGACAGAAGCCAGAAGACCAAAGGCCAGGAAAATCAATTGGATAAAAAATAGAGTGATAGAAATCATGTAAAAGACCTTCGCATCATAGGCTTCTGTTTTGACCATTGTAGCGGTCAGTCCTGCAGCTCCTAAAAAAACAAGGTTCGTTATCAACAGAGAGGTAACTGCAGCTAGTAGCTTCGCCTTAACGATTTGGGTCCTCGTCACTGGCTTTGTCAAAAGAAAATCAGCCGTCTTTTCTCGAACTTCCTTTGAAAGAATATTTGTCCCTAAGTTCATGGCTTGAATTGCTCCAGCTAAAGCCAAATAGGTAAATGAATAGGAATAGTAGCCTAGTAAGCTACCGAGACTCCCGATTTCAAGACCAAGTGCTTTCCTGACAGGCTCAGGGAATCCTTCTAAGAGCTTATTGACCTCGTCTACATCCTTTGAAAAGGAAGGAAATAGTGACATAAATAGGACGAGGACAGAAACAAGGGATATCGTCCAAACAATCGTCGACTTTCGGCTTGCTCTGAGCTCATATAAAAACATATTCATAGCCTACTAGGCCTCCTTTTCATAATAATGAATGAAAATTTCCTCAAGGTCTGGCTCATCTACCCACAGATTCGTTACTTGTATCGTTGATAGCCTTTTAATCACCTCATTCACATCACCCTTGAATAAAAAGCTTACCGTGTTCTCATTGATTTCAAGCTTATTAATTCCATCGATTGCAAAGTACTCTTTAGCTAGCTTGTCTTTTGCTTCAATCTTAAATCGCTTATAATTGTTTTCCTTAAGGGTGCTTATTTTTTCAACGGTTACAAGCCTTCCTTCTTTAATAATGGCCACTCTGTCACACAAGCGCTGAACCTCACTCAAAATATGAGAAGAAAAGAGAATGGTTGCTCCCTTCTTATTCTCTTCCTCCAGGAGTTCAAAAAAACGCTGCTGCATTAAAGGATCGAGGCCACTTGTTGGTTCATCCAAAATAATCAGCTTTGGTTCATGGAGAAGCCCTTGAACAATCCCCACCTTCTTTTTGTTCCCAAGCGACAAATCGGTAATTTTCTTTGTGAGATCAAGATTCAATATTTCGGCAAGCTCATGGATTCTCTTCGTGCAATCCTTTTTATAGAAGCTAGCGGAATACTTGAGGAGATCCTTCACCCTCATGTTGTCATAATAAAAAACCTCTGAAGGCAAATAGCCAATATTTTGCTTAATCTCGGGCCCAAATTCGGTGACATCCTTGCCAAAAATCTTTGCATTGCCGCTCGTCGGATAAATTAAAGATAAAAGCGTTCTTATCGTCGTCGACTTTCCGGCCCCATTTGGTCCAATAAAGCCAAATATCTCCCCTTCCTCCACATGAAAGTGATATCCTCAATCCCTCTCGCATTCCCGTATCTCTTCGTTAGATGGGCAATTTCAATTACGTTCATCGTTCTTCCCCTACCGCTTACTTGTAAGCTCTTTTCTCAAATATTGTTGCTTTTTCAAATATTGTTGCTTTCGGACGCACGATAACCCCTACTTGTAAAAGGCCATTTTCAATACCGCTAAATATGCGTCCATCTCGGCAATCATTTCATCAAATTCCTCCTGGTTGAAGGAAAGCTACCTAATCCGATCCTGAAATTGATTCAAATAGCCCTCCATCGACCAATAGATAATATGGACTGCCTTTTCAGCATCAATTTCATCTTTAAATTTCGAGTAGTCAATCTCTGAAAAAAAACTTTGATAGCTTGAATACAACAGCTCTTTTGCTCGTGAGTCAATCTCTGGCTTTACCTCTTTATTGTCCTCAAGATAGGCATTCTTTAGAAAATTGAACATTTCTGGGTATTTGCCAAACACATCTAATTTCCAGATGGCTAGCTGCTTGTATTTGTAGAATATGTCCTTTTCCTCCCAATCCTGCTTTTCTTCTTCAATCAATAAAAATTTCTCTGCCAAAATAAAACCTCCAAAGCACTTTTGACCACATCGGTCAATAACTCTATAAAATACTTAAACTCAAGTCATTTTACTAAAAAACAATTTTCTGAAATAATTTTAAGTTTTGTCTATTGCAGCCAAAAATTAATATTTTAAAAATTACCACCGATTCCAAAAATTTATTTTGACAAGATAAAAGCTTTGAAAGTATTATAGTAAAATATCAAGGAGGTTTCATCATGACAAACGAAAATAGACAGAAAATTGTAGCAAGTGTACCTCAGAAAGGATTTTTTGGTCATCCTAAGGGGTTATTCACTCTGTTTTTTACAGAGTTTTGGGAAAGATTTTCCTACTACGGAATGAAAGCCATTCTGCTTTTTTATATGTATTACGAGGTTACAAAAGGCGGATTAGGAATTGACAAGAATACCGCAATGGCCGTCATGTCCATTTATGGTTCTCTCGTGTATATGTCGGGAATCATTGGAGGCTGGCTCGCAGACCGTGTACTAGGTACGTCTAGGGCTGTATTTTTCGGTGGAATCTTTATCATGCTCGGTCATATCGTGCTTGCTTTGCCGGGAAATTTAACAATGCTCTTC
>DLCS01000197.1 GCA_002480735.1 Bacillaceae bacterium UBA7792
AAATACGGGGTAATCGTCCGCTATAATGACGATCCGATTATTTCAGGCAAGGGTAGCGCCATTTTCCTTCATATGAAAAACAGCACAACCAACTATACATTAGGTTGTATTGCACTCAACGAAAGTGACTTAATCACTGTTCTCAAATGGTTAAACGAGGCGAAAAAGCCAATTATCATCATAAGATAATCGAGTTTTTTCTTCCATAATTCACCGAAAGATTTCTACAAGTAATCAAGATATAATCAAATTGTAATTTAAATGTAAAAAAAATCTATTTTCCAAAATAATAGAAATATAGACATATATTTCTGGAGAAAAATAGGTTTTTTTGCTAGATTGGATGTAGAGAATGGTAGAGAGGGGAAAATAAATGAAGAAATATCTTGCAGCCTTTCTTACGCTGCTGTTGTTTTTTGTTTATGCGCCAGTATCGCAGGCAGCCGACGATATCAAAGGTCATTGGGCTGAAAAAGATCTACGAGCATTAGTTGAGAAAGGAATTATGACTGGGTATCCAGATGGAACTTATCAACCGAATAAAGCGATTACGAGAGCGGAATTCGCAAAGCTTGTGATTACTACATTAAAGCAGTTACCAACGGAAAATGGTGAATCAACGATTTCCGATGTTCCAGAAATGAAGGACCTTAACCCTAATGATCCATCTCAATGGTACTATGGGGATGTGATGGCTGCCATCCAGGCGGGGATTATTACTGGGTTTGAAGACAGCACGTTTAGGCCAAACCAGAAAATTACACGTGAACAAATGGCGACGATGATTATGAGAGCCATAAATGCAAGAGAGATTTATTCAGAACCAGCAACCCTTAGCTTCAAGGATAAGGCCAAAATTCAATCCTACGCAAAAGAACATGTTCAAAGAATTGTCTATCTCGAAATCATGAATGGAATGGATGGGAATGTCTTTGCTCCAGCTCAAGACTCTACCCGTGCTCAGGTCGCAGCGGTCTTAGTGCGAATGATAAATAAGATCCTGAATGAACCCGAGGTTACCTACACGAACTACAGCCTATCACTGAATGAAATGATTAATAAACAAATGACGGTTTCTCCACAAACAGATAAATACCGTAATGATAAAGCATACGTTTCAGCAGATTATATTACTAGCCTTGTAGACGAAAATGGCAAGAGATATGGCTTTATCGAAAATACCACTTCTCTGAATGTTCGTGAGGGTCCTGGAACAAGCTTCCGGGAGGTTGGGCGACTTACATCCATTTTGGAGGCACCAACCAAGGTTGAAATCTTGAACGAAGTGGAAAATGATAAAAAAGAAAAATGGTATGAAATCAAGTATGGTACATGGCGCAATGCTAAATCAGAGGATGTAGCCTACTATGTGAATCCCAAAAACTTCACTCCTAACACCAAAGAATACTTTCAGTTTCTTTTGTTGTCAAAAAGAGCAGGAGTTACGGAGACCGAACTAAATAGCAAAATCTTAACCTCTTCAACTGGGATTCTTGCAGGGAAGGGACAAGCCTTTATTGATGCTAGTAAAAAGTATAATATTAATGAAATCTATCTCGTTTCTCATGCCCTACTAGAAACAGGAAGCGGAAGCTCCAAGCTAGCAAAGGGGATTACAGTTGAATCAATTGTAGAACGTGACAGCAAAGGGATCCCTAAGCTAGACGAAAACGGTCTGCCAAAAATGAAGACAGTTCCAAAAAAAACGGTATACAATATGTTTGGAATCGGAGCTTATGACAGCTGCCCAGAAGAATGTGGCGCTGAACGAGCCTACAACGAAGGATGGGACACTCCTGAAAAGGCGATTATCGGCGGTGCCCAGTTCATTTCAGAGGATTATATCAATAACGCTTCTTACAAGCAGGACACTCTTTATAAAATGAGATGGAATCCAGCGAAACCAGGTACCCATCAATACGCTACAGATGTCGGTTGGGCTGTAAAACAGGTGAATCGAATTCACCAAATGTATCAGCTGTTTGACTCTTACTCGCTGTACTATGATGTTCCAGTATACAAATAGCAATCGATCAAAGAGAAGTAACGCAAAGGATGTTACTTCTCTTTTTATCATTTTGCCCCCAGTTGTCCGCTCATAAAACACCTTCATACTGCCGCAGCAAGAAATTTTGAGAAATTCCCCACCGTTTATGGTATATTATTTAAGAATTAGGCTCTTTTCTCAATATGGTTGTTTGATGCAAAGGATAAGAATACTGCCAATGATCTATGCGGTCTACTCATAAACAGCTGAGAAAAGTGCCTTAGTTATCACATTTGTGGTGCTGTGCTACATTCTAGAGGGAATGGTCGGCATTAGGACCATTCCATAAACATATTCCATGTAAAAACGGCCAAGAATATTTCCCTTGTTAAGGAGAATACAAATGAACTTAGAGAAAGTCGATATTTTGGGAATTCCCTTTGTGAATACAACGAAAGCGCAGTTTGTAAAAAAGCTAGATGAGCACCTTGCCAATCAAGACAAGGTATTTGTCGTAACGGCAAATCCAGAAATTGTCATGAAAGCAAGGGAAGATGAACAATATAAGAAGGTAATCGATCAGGCTACCTATATCACGGCGGATGGAATTGGTGTGGTCAAAGCAGCACAGCTATTAAACAAGCCCATCCCAGAACGAGTGACTGGGTATGATACGATGCTGGATCTCCTCGAGCTTGCACAGGAAAAACAGTATAGCATCTACCTACTAGGCGGGCAGCAGGAAACCTTAGAAAAAGCCGTCGCAAATATTAAAGCCAGCTATCCAAAAATCAATATCGTAGGCCAACATAACGGCTTCTTCGATTGGAGCAGCAACACAATCCAACAGGAAATCAGCGAGAAAAAGCCAGATCTTATTTTTGTGGCCCTCGGCGTTCCTAGACAGGAAAATTGGATTGCGCAAAACCTCTCAGCTTTTGAAAAAGGGGTCTGCATTGGGGTCGGAGGCAGCTTTGATGTCATCGCAGGTACGGTTGAGAGGGCCCCAGAAATGTGGCAAAAGGCCAACCTGGAATGGCTCTATCGGTTAATTAAACAACCAAGTCGTTGGAAAAGGATGCTTGCCCTACCTCGATTTGGTCTCAAAATACTAAAGGTGAAAGTAACGGGAAAATATGAATAACTTCTTAAAAAGCACACTCATTCTAACAATTGCCACCTTAGCATCTAAGATTTTAGGAAGCATATTCCGAATTCCATTGCAAAATATTGCGGGGGACGAGGTATTAGGAATATTCAGTCTCGTCTATCCGGTCTATATGGTGGCCCTAACCCTGTCAGTCGCAGGGATTCCAGTGGCCATCTCTCAGCTTATTTCTCAAGCCACCGTGCAAAACGATTCGGACCGAATTCACAAAATTTACCGAACAGCAACCATATTAACGATTCTATTTGGGGTTATCAGCTTTACTCTTATTTATAGCTTCTCAGGATCCTTAGCAAATATGCTTGGTGGACCAAGTACGAGGCTATCCCTCATTGTAGTTGCTGCGACTTTGCTCATTGCACCATACATGGCTGTCTACCGCGGCTATTTCCAGGGATTCCAGGATATGAGACCAACAGCGGTATCCCAGGTCTTAGAGCAATTTATCCGCGTGGGCTTTATTCTAATCATTGCCTACCTACTGGTGCAGAGAAACGAAACAAGTGAAATTGTCTCAGGTGGGGTCATGTTTGCCTCGATATTAGGAGCATTAGCTTCCACCGTTTTTTTATTATGGACATTTAGCAGGTCATCCCTAAAACCGAAGGCATTATCGAAATACACCTTTCAGCATTTTAAGGACATGAGCAAAACCATTCTGCTCATTTCGCTCCCAATCTGTATCGGAGCGATTACCATGGCGCTTACCAATACGATTGATTCGCTAACCATTCCAATGAGTTTGCGGAATGCGGGGTTTGCAGAGGATAGCATTAATCATACGTACGGAATATACAGCAGGGGACTTACCCTTGTACAGATTGCGACCGTTTTCTCGTCATCGATTGTGCTGCCGCTTATCCCGTTAATGACAAAGACATTGGCGGAGAACAAGATAAAAGAAGCAACCACAATTATTGAAAGAACACACCGCCTCACTCATCTCGTGTCATGGCCCGCGGCATTTGGTTTGTTCGCCTTAACACTACCGCTAAACCTCGCTCTCTTTACAAATTTAGAGGGAAGTGCCGTGCTTAGTGTGATCGGAATTAGTGCTGTGTTTACTTCCCTTTCAATCTTAGGGACAGGCATTCTTCAAGGGATGAATAAGGCGAATATAGCTGCCTACATTATTTTGGCAGCCGTCATCGTCAAGGTAGTAACCAATATGCTCTTTGTCAAATACTTTGGTTTGATTGGAGCCGGGTATTCAACTTTACTGGTCTATGTCATTATATTTGCAGCAAATACGTATGTCATTTGGAAAACGGCTCGTTTCAACATTTGGAACAGGCATACTACAGCGATGGTCGCCTCTTCGCTGGTGATGGGAGCAGTCATTGGAATACCGACACTCTTTTTCCAAATGGAGGCATGGAGCCGGACCCGTGCGCTTCTCTATTCGACTATCGCTATCATGATCGGAGCAGGTATTTACTTTGCCCTGCTTTTGATAACCAAAACGATCAAGCTTGAGGAGCTAACCAAGCTTCCTGTAGTAAGCAAGCTTTTTAGAAAAACACATAACAATGGGAAAAAGACATCTCAACAATTGAAGGGGAAGGAGGCAAGGAAATTGAAGAAAATACTATGGGGAATCATCATTCTTTCTCTTCTATTATCCTTACCTGGTATCACAAGCCGGTTCCAATCAGAATGGAAGAATCGGACCTATGAAATGGTCATGCCGTTTGAAAATATTGCTGATCTTGTACGTAGAGATCCGCATTTAAAAGAAACTGAGGTTCTCAATCGACTGAAAGAAGCCGGCTTACAAGGAGTCAGTATCGAGCCAGATACGATTAAGTCCCTTGAGGAAAAAGGAATTGTCACCACCCTAAATTACGAGAAGCTCAAAGAAATGTCCCTGTTTGATGAAGAGTTCGAACAGCTAATTCCAGAAACACCATCGGATGGATTATATGTCATCATCCATGAAGGGACAGAAATTACCGATCAAATTGCGACCTCTTTTGAACATACAAAACAGGTTACGTTCAAAGGAAGAGATTTAGTCTTTGTTCAGGGAAAAGAAAAGAAGATTAAGGAGAAACCATTAGGCTTTTCACCAAGAAAGATTGCCCTCATTAAAGATGAAGGGCTTCCAGTTATCCTTAGGCTCCCAAATGTTGATCTATCAGAAGATCCATTTCTATTTGAGCAGGTGCTAGAGCTTGCCGGGGATGAGACCAATCGTATCCTCTTCATGGGAGAGGATGTGCTCGGATTTCCACAATCCAATTTAATTCGAAATTTTGCAGGACAGCTGAAGGAACATGGATACGGCGCCTATGCCATTGAATTTGACGACCAGAAAGGCTTCCATACTTTAGCTTATATGTTAGATATGAATATCATTCGCCTGCACAGCTTAGCATTGGAAGAGGTTGCTAGCCGTCAAGTGGGGGTAGAACGAGCGGTTCGTGCGGTGAAGGAAAGAAATATTCGTTCCATCTTTATCAAAATGGAGGAGGACAAGGATCCAGCAGAAACCCTTGAAAAGACAGAGCAGTTCATGCAGGATGTTCAGAAGAATATGCCAGGACTGTTCCATCTTGGAAAGGCTGAGCCTTTTGAGGAAATTCATATTCCTACATGGAGCTACATTTTTACCTTACTTGCGGCGGTTCTCTTTATTTCATTGGCCGTCCTCAGCATTCTAAAGAAAAATTGGCTATTCTCCCTATCCGTTCTCGGTTTAGGTGCGGTCAGCCTACTCTATCTTGTAACGGGTAAAATGATGCTGATTCAAGGATTAGCGTTGCTCGTGGCTTTGGCAGCACCAGTGTTTGCGATTCTTCCTATCGATCAAAAACGAGGCATTCTTCGTTCTTATGGACGAGCTTCCCTCATCGGCTTGGTGGGAATTGCTATCGTCATCGGAATTCTGAATGGTAATGAATTCTTGACCAAGATTGATATTTTTAGAGGAGTTATTCTTGTCTATGTATTCCCGATTGCATTTATGTTCATTTATGCGATTTGGGAGAATATGAAGACACTGTTGAAATCAAGTGTTCGTTATTGGCACCTAGTTGTCATCGGGATCATTGGAATTGTTGGACTGT
>DLCS01000238.1:0-397 GCA_002480735.1 Bacillaceae bacterium UBA7792
AGAAGCTCTTTATGCCAGTTCGTGTTGCAACAACGGGTCAAACGCACGGACCAGACCTACCGAAAGCAATTGCGCTATTAGGACGTGAAAAGGTTGCCAGCCGTTTAAAGCAGATTTTGGGTTAACAGATTGAAAAAAGTGTAATATAGTATATATACGAATTTCATAGTTGAAAAATGTTGATGAGGAAAAGTAGAAAAGTGATGCTTTAAAGAGAGAACCAACTTGGGAAAATATTTGTTTTTCCTCGGCTGAAATTGGTTCAGGCCCCTCGCTTTTTGAAATGCGCCTCTGAGTCCCACTTCGAACAAGGCCCTGTCCTCCAGTAGATTTGGGCGGATTGCTTCCGTTACAAGTGTAGAGTTGAGGCTGATTATAGCCTAAACAGAGTGGAACC
>DLCS01000238.1:532-35106 GCA_002480735.1 Bacillaceae bacterium UBA7792
AGCCTAAACAGAGTGGAACCGCGTAGATTATACGTCTCTGTCATGTTGACAGAGGCGTTTTTATTTGGAGAAAACGGCTTTCGTATGGAAAAAGAGCCTTGGAGAAAAGGGGGTTGGAAAATGTTTAAAAGACTGAAGGAGGATATTGAAGTTGTTTTTGAACAGGATCCAGCGGCCAGAACCTATTTAGAAGTCATCTTGACCTATTCTGGCTTACATGCGATTTGGGCGCATCGTGTTGCCCACGCATTTTATAAGCGAAAATTATTTTTTATTGCTCGAGTCATTTCACAGGTGAGTAGATTTTTTACTGGAATTGAAATTCATCCCGGTGCCAAAATAGGCCGCCGCTTTTTCATTGATCATGGCATGGGTGTGGTCATTGGAGAAACCTGCGAAATTGGTGACAATGTAACCGTCTTTCAGGGTGTTACCTTAGGTGGTACGGGAAAGGAAAAGGGAAAACGTCATCCCACGATTAAGGATAATGCGTTAATCGCTACAGGTGCCAAGGTGCTTGGTTCGATCACCGTCGGGGAAAATTCAAAGATTGGCGCAGGCTCTGTGGTTCTGAAGGAGGTCCCTCCGAACTCGACAGTGGTTGGCATACCAGGAAAGGTCGTCATTCAGGATGGAGTCAGACTTAATAAGGACTTAAATCATTCTGATTTACCGGATCCGGTGGCCGATCGTTGCAGGATCATGGAAGAGCAAATTAGGCAACTACAAGAAGAATTGAAAGAATTACAGCGTGAAAGGAGCCGTTAATATGGGCATTAAAATATATAATACGCTAACAAGAAAAAAGGAAGAGTTTGTTCCACTAGAAGAAGGCAAAGTCAAAATGTATGTTTGTGGACCAACTGTCTATAATTATATTCATATCGGAAATGCACGCCCTGCCATTGTTTTTGATACAGTAAGGAGATATTTGGAGTTTCGTGGCTATGATGTGAATTATATTTCCAATTTTACAGATGTGGATGATAAGCTGATTCGAGTCGCTGGCGAGCTCGGGGAAGAGGTGCCGGTCATCGCCGATCGTTTTATTCAGGCTTATCACGAAGATGTTCAGGCGCTAGGATGCCGTCAAGCAGATACCCATCCTCGTGTCATGGAAAATATGGACATCATTATCGGTTTTATTGCTACTTTAATTGATAAAGGCTACGCGTATGAATCAGAAGGCGATGTGTATTTTCATACACGTAAATTCAAGGAATACGGAAAGCTTTCCCATCAATCGATCGATGAGCTTCGTATCGGTGCACGTATTGCTGTAGGGGAAAAGAAGCAGGATGCACTGGATTTTGCCCTATGGAAAGCGGCAAAGCCAGGGGAAATTTATTGGGAGAGCCCATGGGGGAAAGGTCGTCCAGGCTGGCATATCGAATGCTCCGCGATGGCTAGAAAGTACCTAGGGGACACCATTGACATTCATGCCGGGGGCCAGGATTTAGCCTTTCCACACCACGAGAACGAAATTGCCCAATCGGAGGCATTGACAGGCAAAGAGTTTGCACGATATTGGATGCATAACGGTTATATTAATATCGATAACGAAAAGATGTCTAAGTCATTGGGGAATTTTGTTCTCGTTCATGAAATTATTGAGCGCCATGATCCTCAAGTGTTGAGGTTTTTCATGCTATCTGTTCACTATCGTAACCCAATCAATTATTCGGAGGAGCTCCTTGAAAATACGCAATCGGCTCTAGAGAGGATTAAGACATCCTTCCAAAACCTCAAGCATCGGATTGAGGCTAGCTCTAATCTAACGGAAAATGATCAGCATTGGCTCGATCAGATTCAACAGCAGCACGGAGAATTTATCGAGGCGATGGATGATGATTTTAATACAGCGAATGCCATTTCAGTTCTGTTCGAATTATCCAAGCTTGCGAATCTGTATCTGATGGAAAAAAATACGGCGGTTACTGTCATTGAAGCTTTCATCAACGAATTCGAAACTCTTTTTGGAGTGCTGGGTTTAACACTTGAAGAGGAAATGCTGCTCGATGAAGAAATTGAAGAGCTGATTCAAAAACGAATCCAAGCACGCAAAGACAGGAATTTTAAGCTAGCAGATGAGATTCGTGATCAACTGAAGGATATGAACATCATTTTAGAGGATACAGCACAGGGCACTCGCTGGAAAAGAGGCTAATCGAAGATGCTTGAGTATGAACATCATTTAGAGGTAAAGCAATTAAATTCTTTGGCTCTAGCTTATATGGGTGATTCTGTCTATGAGGTCTATGTCCGCGAGCATCTTTTGCAAAATGGCAAGGTGAAGCCCAATCATTTGCATAAGGAAGCAACTCATTATGTATCAGCCAAGGCACAGTCGAGTATCATCCATTCTTTACTTGAACAGAAGCTCTTAACAGACGAAGAAATCGCTGTGGTCATGAGAGGGAGAAACGCAAAGTCAGGTACCGTACCGAAAAATACTGATGTGCAAACCTATCGGTACGGTACGGCTTTTGAAGCATTAATTGGTTACTTGTATCTAATGAGACAGGAAGAACGGCTAGAGGTAATTATCGAGAAGTCCTTTGAGATTGTGAAGGATAAGAAGGGAGGAGTCACAACATGAATCAAGATTATATTATCGGCAAAAATCCAGTCATCGAAGCGTTAAAATCTGATCGGGATGTTAATAAAATTCTCATTGCGGAAGGCTCACAAAAGGGGCAGATGCAGCAGGTAATTGGACTTGCGAAGGAGAAAAATGTTCTCGTTCAATTTGTACCAAAGAAAAAAATTGATGGACTTGTTGAAGGGAATCATCAAGGAGTCATTGCCCAGGTGGCTGCCTATCAATATGCGGAGCTAGATGATTTATTTTCGATTGCGGAACAGAGAAACGAGGCTCCCTTCTTTATTCTTTTAGATGAAATAGAAGACCCTCATAATCTTGGATCGATCATAAGAACGGCAGATGCGGTTGGTGCCCATGGGATTATTATTCCAAAGCGTCGTGCTGTAGGGCTGACGGCAACGGTTGCCAAAGCCTCAACAGGAGCGATCGAATATATTCCGGTTGTTCGAGTCACTAATATGGCAAGAACAATAGATGAATTAAAGGAACGTGGCGTATGGATTGCAGGTACGGATGCATCAGGGAAAGAGGACTTTCGCACCTTTGATGGCACTTTACCATTGGGTCTTGTGATCGGAAGTGAAGGAAAAGGGATCGGGCGACTGGTTCGAGATAAATGTGATTTTCTCATTCGTTTGCCGATGAAAGGACAAGTGACATCATTAAATGCTTCTGTAGCAGCAGCACTTCTCATGTATGAAGTTTTTCGAAAACGTAACCCTCTTGAGTGATGAAAATGGACATCCTCATTGTGGACGGTTATAACATCATCGGTGATTGGCCAGAGTTGAGAGCCTTGAAGAGTAAAGATTTAGCAGCGGCCAGAGATCGCTTGATTGAGAGAATGGCAGAGTATCAAGCGTACTCTGGCTACCGTGTGATTGTAGTTTTTGACGCACAATACGTTAAAGGGGTCGAAAAGAAACTTCGAAATCATCAAGTGGAGGTTATTTTTACCCGAACAAATGAAACTGCCGATGAACGAATTGAAAAGCTAGCGATCGCGTTAAGCAATCGCAGAACTCAGGTCCATGTCGCAACCTCTGATTATACAGAGCAGTGGGCGATTTTTGGACAGGGAGCTCTGCGGAAATCCGCCCGTGAGCTATTAATAGAGATGGAATCGGTGGAAAAGAAAATTGAAAATAAAGTTAAAAAGATCCAAGAAAAAAGCCCGAATTCGAAGATTCCCCTTAGTCCGGAAGTGGCAGAAATTTTCGAAAAATGGCGCAGAGGTGAGCGATGAGCGGTTGACGGGGGAAAAACGGCTACTGTATAATATTTCTAACTAGCTTGTGCGGTCGGAGGGATCGAACTTGAGTGCTGACTACAGAACAAAGGGCGATGAGAGCTTTATTGATTACATCCAGCTTGAGGATGAAGAGTTAGTAGAATTGGTTCATCAAGGGACTGGTGAAGCCTTGGATTACTTGATTCACAAGTACCGTAATTTCGTGCGGGCAAAAGCTAGATCGTATTTTTTAATTGGAGCGGACAAAGAAGACATTGTTCAAGAGGGAATGATAGGTTTATATAAGGCAATTCGTGATTTTAAGGAGGACAAGCTCACTTCTTTTAAAGCGTTTGCAGAGCTGTGTATCACGAGGCAAATTATTACGGCCATCAAGACGGCAACAAGGCAGAAGCATATTCCGCTTAATTCTTATGTTTCTTTGGACAAGCCTATTTATGATGAGGAATCCGATCGAACGTTAATGGATATTATCTCTGGTGCAAAGGTGATGGATCCAGAGGAGCTGATTATCAATCAGGAAGAGTTTGATCATATCGAAGTGAAAATGGCGGAGCTTCTAAGCGATTTGGAACGAAAGGTTCTGGCCCTCTATCTTGATGGACAATCCTATCAGGAGATATCCGAGGAATTGAATCGGCATGTTAAGTCCATTGATAATGCGCTCCAAAGAGTAAAGAGAAAACTAGAGAAATATTTGGAAGTAAGAGAGTTGACGTTGTGATGGTGGTCGCCGATGGACGAGCGCATTCCGCATTTCTTATTGACACTAATGTTTGTCCATGTTACAGTTTTATAGATAAAATAGATGAAATTAGTGGGTGACAAGATGAATAAAAAGGTTGCCCTTGCTTGCAGTGTTTGTGGCTCAAGAAATTATTCTACCACAAGCAAGAAGGAATCAGAGCGATTGGAGCTTAAGAAATTTTGCAGCACTTGTAATGCTCATACAATCCACCGAGAAACGAAATAGATGAAAGTTTAAATAGACTAGCAATCCCTTAAAAAGTTGGAGGTCTCACTCATGCAACGCATTGTAAATTTCTTCAAAGACGTTGGTCGTGAAATGCAAAAGGTCAGCTGGCCGAAGCGTAAGGAATTAACAAGCTACACGATTACCGTTATCGCCACTGTCGTATTCTTTACCGTCTTTTTTGCCGTCGTTGATTTAGGAATTTCTGAATTGATTCGATTAATTCCTTGAATAACCTAGGTATCTTAATGGTATAATGGAAAATATAACAGCAATTTTTTTACAAAGCCCGGTGACGGGTTTTTTAATTTGCAAAAAAATAGACAGGCCTATTTTGAATTGTAGGGAGGGAAGGACAAATTGTCCTGAAGAATGGAAAAGAATTGGTATGTAGTCCATACTTACTCTGGTTACGAAAATAAAGTAAAAACAAATCTCGAGAAGCGTGTCGAAACGATGGGCATGCAGGATAAGATTTTTCGAGTAATCGTCCCAGAGGAAGAAGAAACAGATATTAAGAATGGCAAGAAGAAGACAGTTAAACGCAAGGTATTCCCTGGGTACGTTTTAGTTGAACTGATCATGACTGATGACTCTTGGTATGTGGTTCGAAATACACCAGGTGTAACAGGGTTTGTTGGTTCCGCAGGCTCAGGCTCTAAGCCCACCCCACTTTTACCAGAAGAAATTAATTCCATTCTAAAGAGTATGGGTGTTGAAGAAAAACGCATCGATATTGATTTCGAGATGGGTGAATCCGTTCGCGTGAAGGAAGGTCCTTTCGCTAATTTCACGGGCTCAATTGAAGAGATCGACAAGGATAAAGCGAAGCTGAAGGTTCTTGTGAATATGTTTGGCCGTGACACTCCAGTTGAGCTTGATTTTACACAGATTGAAAAAATTTAATCCGAAAAAACTTGAAATCGGCCTTGAAAAGTGATAACATTTCAAAGGTCAGTATGTCTCATTGTAGACAAAATATTGTCGAGTTCTTTATTTTTATATAAAGAAAACTAGATGAGTGGGAGGGGAAATTGCCCCTATTACCACATCACGGACTTTAAGGAGGTGTGTCTCGTGGCTAAAAAAGTAATTAAGGTTGTTAAATTGCAAATTCCTGCAGCTAAAGCGAATCCAGCACCACCAGTTGGACCTGCATTAGGTCAAGCCGGTGTTAATATCATGGGATTCTGTAAAGAGTTTAACGCTCGTACAGCTGAACAAGCTGGTTTAATCATACCTGTTGAAATTACGGTATTTGAAGACCGTTCATTTACGTTTATTACGAAAACTCCACCTGCTGCCGTTCTTCTTAAGAAAGCAGCTGGAATCGAGTCTGGTTCTGGTGAACCAAACCGTAATAAAGTAGCGACAGTTAAGCGTGACAAGGTACGCGAGATTGCTGAAACCAAAATGCCAGATCTAAATGCAGCTAGTGTTGAAGCAGCTATGCGCATGGTTGAAGGTACTGCACGCAGCATGGGTATCGTTATCGAAGACTAATCCATGCAAATTGTTTAAGGTTGATTAAGAGGTTGCGACGTTGAATTTAGTTTCACTCGCAACCTTTGTTCTGTGGAAAAACACTTGTGTTTTTCTGAAGTGGGAGGTTAGGTTATTCCGCTAAAACCACAATCAAGGAGGAAATTATAATGGCAAAAAGAGGTAAAAAGTATTTAGAAGCTACTAAGCTTGTAGATCGTTTTAAAGCTTACCCAGTTGAAGAGGCAATCGATCTTGCCAAGAAAACAAACGTTGCTAAGTTTGACGCAACCGTTGAAGTTGCATTTCGTTTAGGAGTAGACCCTAAGAAAGCGGACCAACAAATCCGTGGAGCTGTCGTTCTTCCAAACGGAACTGGTAAAACTCAACGTGTTCTCGTATTTGCTAAAGGTGAAAAAGTAAAAGAAGCAGAAGCTGCTGGTGCAGATTATGTTGGAGATGCAGAATACATCAACAAAATCAACCAAGGTTGGTTTGAGTTTGACGTAATTGTTGCAACACCTGATATGATGGGTGAAGTTGGTAAGCTTGGTCGTGTATTAGGACCTAAAGGCTTAATGCCAAACCCTAAAACAGGAACAGTTACATTTGATGTAACAAAGGCAGTTCAAGAAATCAAAGCTGGTAAAGTTGAATACCGCGTTGATAAATCTGGAAACGTTCATGTACCTATTGGTAAAACATCATTTGATAACGAAAAGCTTGTTGAAAACTTCAACACAATTTTCGATACAATGGTGAAAGTGAAGCCTGCTGCTGCAAAAGGCACATACATGAAGAATGTAACGATTGCCACTACAATGGGACCTGGAGTTAAGGTAGATCCTTCTTCTGTTTCTGGAAAATAAAAGTAATTGACAACGGGAATGATTTTTTATATAATCTATTCTGTTGTGAAAATATAATAACATTTGTACCGCAGACAGTAGGGGCATTGCGCTTAATTATCCTACCGAGGTCATACGATAGATTGAACTTAGTTGTTATGTAACTATTGTATACTACCTCCATGTCTGTTGATGTGGAGGTTTTTAACTTTATCAAACAGAAGCTTCCGCTTCTGCTCGATAAAGTTAGCCTCCGGCAGATGCCTCAGATTTTTAAAGGAAATTTTTCGAGCTTGCTCGAAAAAATCTGGGCGCAAATACGCCAAAGTGTATTTGATTGTGTCGGTATGAATGTAGAAATTCTACAGGAGGTGTAAAGATGAGCAACGCTATCGAACAAAAGAAACTAATCGTAGACGAAATCGCTGATAAACTTAAATCAAGTGTATCAACAGTTGTCGTTGATTACCGTGGTTTAAACGTTGCCGAAGTAACAGAGCTTCGTAAACAGCTACGTGAGGCTGGAGTAGAATTCAAGGTTTACAAAAATACTCTAACTCGCCGTGCGGCAGAAGCTGCTGAACTTACTGGATTAAACGAGGTTCTTACTGGACCAAATGCGATCGCATTCAGCACTGAGGATGTTGTAGCACCAGCAAAGATCATTAACGAATTCGCAAAGAAGAATGAAGCTCTTGAAATTAAAGCAGGTGTTATCGAAGGAAACGTTGCAACTGTTGAAGATATCAAAGCTCTTGCCGATCTACCATCTCGCGAAGGCTTACTATCTATGCTACTCAGCGTGCTTCAAGCACCTATCCGCAACCTTGCTCTTGCTACAAAAGCTGTGGCAGATCAAAAAGAAGAACAAGGCGCATAAGCTAGAAACTTTTTTGACCATTTAAAATAAAACAATTCCAAGGAGGAAAATAATCATGACTAAAGAACAAATCATTGAAGCAGTTAAAAATATGACTGTTTTAGAATTAAATGACCTAGTAAAAGCAATCGAAGAAGAGTTTGGCGTAACTGCTGCTGCTCCTGTAGCTGTTATGGGTGGAGCTGCTGCTGGTGCAGCTGCTGAAGAGCAAACTGAATTTGACGTTGTTCTTGCATCTGCGGGCGACCAAAAAATTAAAGTAATCAAAGTGGTTCGTGAAATCACTGGTCTTGGACTTAAAGAAGCAAAAGAACTTGTTGACAACACTCCAAAAGCAATCAAAGAAGGTGCTTCTAAAGAGGAAGCTGAAGAAATCAAAGCTAAACTTGAAGAAGTTGGAGCAAACGTTGAAGTTAAGTAAATTTTGATTAGGAAAATAGCTCGCTCTCGTAGCGGGCTTTTTTGCTTTTTGTGAGAATATTACTTATAATTGCGATTCAGGAAGTATTTTTAGATGCTAGAGGTGAGGCCATGTCTGATCATTATTATTCTCGGGAGCAAAAGGTGGAAAGCAACCCGTCCTTTTGGGACTTCACATTAAGAAATCACCGTATGAAATTTAAGACGGATAGTGGAGTTTTTTCAAAAAGGGAGGTAGATTTTGGTTCGCGGTTATTAATAGAAGCCTTCGAGCCACCTAGTGTGGAGGGTGACATATTGGACGTCGGATGTGGATATGGCCCGATCGGCTTATCCATTGCAAAAGACACCGGCCGTCATGTACATATGGTCGATGTCAATGAACGAGCTCTGTCACTTGCAAAGGAAAATGCTGCCCTTAACCAGGTTGGGAATGTTTCTATATATGAAAGTGACTGCTTGGTAAATGTTAAGAGCTACGATTTTGCCTGTATTCTAACCAATCCTCCGATTCGAGCAGGGAAAAAGATTGTTCATCAAATTTTTGAACAAAGCTATTCATATTTGAAAGAGAACGGGGAACTATGGGTCGTAATTCAAAAAAAACAGGGAGCACCCTCCGCCATTGAAAAATTAACGGACGTTTTTGGGAATGTTGAAACATTTGAAAAGAAAAAAGGTTACTATATTTTACGCGCAAAAAAATATTTGACTTGACATTTCCATTATGTTAACATTATACAATGCCAACATATTATAAACTGGCGCCTGTACTAAATTCAACAAAAATTGTATAAAGTTGGTTTTAGTGGGGGAAACTAACAAAATAATAGTTTGAAGTGTGAAGAATGTGGTTTTGAGAATAAAACCCTTTTTCTTTTTGTCTTATAAGATAGAAGGCTTTTGGCTAATTAGCCACTTTCTAATTTTCTTATAAATTTGCAGTATATGCACTATAACGCTTGATTTGAGGGGTGAATCAGTTGACAGGTCAACTAGTTCAGTATGGACGACACCGAGAGCGTAGAAGTTACGCACGAATCAGTGAAGTTTTAGAATTACCAAATCTTATTGAAATCCAAACCTCTTCTTATCAATGGTTTCTTGATGAGGGATTACGTGAAATGTTCCAGGATATTTCACCGATTGAGGACTTCACAGGTAATCTATCGCTTGAATTTATTGATTACAGTCTTGGCGATCCGAAATATTCTGTTCCGGAATCGAAGGAGCGAGATGTTACATACTCAGCACCGCTTCGTGTGAAGGTACGTCTTGTTAATAAAGAGACGGGTGAAGTCAAGGATCAGGATGTATTTATGGGAGATTTCCCACTAATGACTGAAACAGGAACATTCGTCATTAATGGAGCAGAACGGGTAATTGTTTCACAGCTAGTCCGCTCACCGAGTGTGTATTATAGCGGAAAAGTAGATAAAAATGGAAAAAGAGGCTATACAGCTACAGTAATCCCAAACCGTGGTGCTTGGCTGGAATATGAAACAGACGCCAAAGATGTAGTTTATGTGAGAATTGATCGTACGAGGAAATTACCTGTTACGGTTCTTTTGCGTGCGTTAGGATTCGGCTCCGATCAAGAAATATTAGATCTGATTGGAGACAACGAGTATCTTCGAAATACCCTTGAAAAGGACAATACGGAAGGTACAGACAAAGCGCTCTTAGAAATTTATGAGCGTCTGCGCCCAGGTGAACCACCTACAGTCGAGAATGCTAAAAGCTTATTGGTGTCAAGATTCTTTGATCCTAAGCGATATGATCTTGCAAACGTAGGTCGTTATAAAATCAACAAAAAACTCCATATAAAGAACCGTTTGTTCGGGCAACGCCTTGCTGAAACGCTAGTAGATCCTGAAACAGGTGAAATTATTGCGGAGAAAGGCGTCATGCTTGATCGTCGTACTTTAGATCGTATTATCCCAAATTTAGAGAAAAATATTGGTTTCAAAACATTAAGCCCAATTAGTGGCGTAGTTGAAGATGATGTTCTTTTACAATCAATTAAAATCTATGCTCCAAATGAAGATGATGAGAAAGTAATTAACGTGATCGGGAACGCCTACGTTGAAGAGGCGGTCAAGAATATTTCACCTGCAGATATCATTGCTTCCATCAGCTACTTCTTTAACCTTCTTTATGGAGTAGGAGATACAGATGATATTGATCATTTAGGAAATCGTCGTTTGCGTTCTGTTGGGGAATTATTGCAGAACCAATTCCGTATTGGTCTTTCACGGATGGAACGTGTTGTTCGTGAAAGAATGTCTATCCAAGATACAAATACCATTACTCCACAGCAGTTAATTAATATTCGCCCAGTTATTGCTTCGATTAAAGAGTTCTTCGGAAGCTCTCAATTATCTCAGTTTATGGACCAGACCAATCCTTTAGCGGAGTTAACGCATAAGCGTCGTCTCTCAGCACTAGGACCTGGTGGTTTAACTCGTGAACGTGCTGGAATGGAAGTTCGTGACGTTCACTACTCTCACTATGGACGTATGTGTCCAATTGAGACTCCTGAGGGACCGAATATTGGACTTATTAACTCGTTATCATCTTATGCAAAGGTGAATCGCTTTGGATTTATCGAAACGCCGTATCGTCGTGTCGATCCGGAAACAGGCAAGGTAACCAATCATATTGATTACTTGACTGCGGATGAAGAGGATAATTATGTTGTTGCCCAAGCAAATGCACGCTTAGGGGAAGATGGCGCATTCTTAGATGAAGATATCATCGCTCGTTTCCGTGGAGAAAATACCGTCGTTCACAGAGATCGTGTTGACTACATGGATGTTTCGCCTAAGCAGGTTGTTTCTGCTGCGACAGCATGTATTCCGTTCTTAGAAAACGATGACTCCAACCGTGCACTAATGGGTGCGAACATGCAACGACAAGCTGTTCCGTTAATGCAACCGGAAGCTCCTCGAGTGGGTACTGGAATGGAATATGTATCTGGTAAAGACTCTGGTGCGGCCGTTATTTGTAAGCGCGAAGGTATTGTCGAGCATGTTGAGGCTAGAGAAATTTGGGTTCGCCGTGTTAAAGAGGTTGATGGTCAAGAGGTAAAAGGTGATCTTGACAAATATAGATTATTAAAATTTGTTCGTTCCAACCAAGGTACATGCTATAACCAACGTCCAATTGTTAAGGTTGGTGATCGTGTAACAAAGGGAGAAATTCTTGCTGATGGTCCTTCTATGGAGCTTGGGGAATTGGCTCTTGGTCGTAATGTGCTTGTTGCATTCATGACATGGGACGGCTATAACTATGAAGATGCGATCATCATGAGTGAACGTCTGGTAAAAGATGATGTCTATACTTCTATTCATATTGAAGAATATGAGTCAGAATCTCGTGATACCAAACTAGGACCAGAGGAAATCACTCGTGATATTCCAAATGTTGGGGAAGATGCACTAAGAAATCTGGATGAGCGCGGCATCATTCGCATTGGAGCAGAGGTAAAAGACGGAGATCTGCTCGTTGGTAAAGTCACGCCTAAGGGAGTGACCGAATTAACTGCGGAAGAGCGCTTGTTGCATGCAATTTTCGGAGAGAAGGCACGTGAGGTTCGTGACACATCCCTTCGTGTACCGCATGGTGGCGGTGGAATCGTCCATGATGTTAAGGTATTTAATCGTGAAGATGGTGATGAGCTTCCTCCAGGTGTCAATCAGCTCGTTCGGGTTTATATCGTTCAGAAACGTAAGATTCATGAGGGCGATAAAATGGCTGGTCGACACGGTAACAAAGGGGTTATCTCCCGAATTCTTCCTGAGGAAGACATGCCGTATCTACCAGATGGTACACCAGTAGATATCATGTTGAATCCATTAGGGGTTCCTTCTCGTATGAACATCGGTCAGGTATTAGAGCTACACCTAGGGATGGCGGCTAGACAGCTTGGCATTCACGTTGCTTCTCCTGTATTCGACGGAGCGACAGAGGAAGATGTCTGGTCAACCATTGAAGAAGCTGGCATGGCTAGCGATGCCAAGACGATCCTCTATGATGGTCGTTCTGGTGAACCGTTTGATAACCGTGTTTCCGTAGGGGTTATGTATATGATTAAGCTTGCACACATGGTTGATGATAAGCTTCACGCTCGTTCTACCGGTCCTTATTCACTCGTTACTCAGCAGCCGCTAGGCGGTAAGGCTCAGTTTGGTGGACAAAGATTTGGAGAAATGGAAGTGTGGGCATTAGAAGCCTACGGTGCAGCCTATACCCTTCAAGAAATTTTAACCGTCAAGTCCGACGATGTCGTTGGACGTGTTAAAACATATGAAGCAATCGTTAAAGGCGAGAATGTTCCTGAGCCAGGAGTCCCGGAATCCTTCCGCGTGTTAATGAAGGAGCTTCAAAGCTTAGGTCTTGACGTGAAAATTCTTTCAGGTGACGAGAAGGAAATTGAAATGCGTGACCTAGAAGATGATGATGAACAGCAAGCAGAGTCGTTAACAGTTGCTCCTGTAACCGAAGAATTTGAATCAGAAAAAGTTGGTTCAAAAGAATAATATATCCGCACGCTCTCAAAAAAACTCCTGCTTCCCTCATCGCTTATAGAAAATGGGAAGTGGGAGCTAATAATCTTAGATTAGCCATAAGGGTAAAACCTGTAGATCAAAAGGGAGGTAGGCCCCTTGCTTGATGTTAATAATTTTGAGTATATGAAAATCGGTCTTGCTTCACCCGATAAAATCCGTTCTTGGTCATTTGGTGAGGTAAAGAAACCAGAAACAATCAACTATCGTACATTAAAACCAGAGAAGGACGGTCTGTTTTGTGAGCGTATCTTTGGTCCTCAAAAAGACTGGGAATGTCATTGTGGAAAATACAAGCGAGTTCGTTATAAAGGTGTCGTTTGTGACCGATGTGGTGTAGAAGTAACAAGAGCGAAGGTTCGTCGTGAACGCATGGGTCATATTGAACTAGCAGCCCCTGTTTCACATATTTGGTATTTCAAAGGAATCCCAAGCAGAATGGGATTAATCCTTGATATGTCACCTCGTGCCTTAGAAGAGGTTATCTATTTTGCTTCTTACGTAGTGACAGAGCCTGGCGACACTCCTCTGGAAAAGAAACAACTTCTCTCAGAAAAAGAATACCGTGCATATCGTGAAAAGTACGGGAATAAATTTCAGGCCTCTATGGGTGCTGAATCTATTAAGAAGCTACTAACAGATATTGATTTAGATAAAGAAGTCGATATTTTAAAAGAAGAATTAAAAACAGCCCAAGGGCAACGTCGTACAAGAGCGATTAAACGTCTTGAAGTACTCGAAGCTTTCCGCAATTCCGGAAACGAGCCTTCTTGGATGATCTTAGACGTTCTGCCGGTGATTCCACCTGAACTACGTCCGATGGTTCAATTGGATGGTGGCCGTTTTGCAACCTCCGATTTGAACGATCTGTATCGTCGTGTGATTAACCGTAATAATCGTCTCAAGCGCTTGTTAGATCTTGGTGCTCCTAGTATCATTGTGCAAAACGAAAAGCGTATGCTTCAGGAAGCTGTGGATGCCCTTATTGATAACGGTCGTCGTGGACGTCCAGTAACTGGTCCAGGAAATCGTCCGTTGAAGTCTCTTTCTCATATGCTAAAAGGAAAGCAAGGACGTTTCCGTCAAAACCTTCTCGGTAAGCGGGTTGACTACTCCGGACGTTCTGTTATCGTCGTCGGTCCAAACCTTAAGATGTATCAATGTGGATTACCGAAGGAAATGGCGATTGAGTTATTCAAGCCTTTTGTTATGAAAGAGCTTGTTGAAAAGGGATTAGCCCATAATATCAAATCAGCAAAACGCAAAATCGAACGACTTCAGCCTGAGGTATGGGACGTTTTAGAAGAGGTTATTAAGGAACATCCAGTTCTATTAAACCGTGCCCCAACTCTACACAGACTTGGAATTCAAGCGTTTGAACCAACGCTTGTTGAAGGCCGTGCCATTCGCTTGCATCCACTGGTTTGTACAGCCTACAACGCCGACTTTGACGGTGACCAAATGGCGGTACACGTGCCGCTTTCAGCTGAGGCCCAGGCGGAAGCAAGACTATTGATGCTTGCTGCACAAAACATTCTTAATCCAAAAGACGGGAAACCGGTTGTTACTCCTTCACAGGACATGGTATTAGGAAACTATTACCTAACTTTAGAACGTGAAGGTGCTGTCGGTGAGGGAATGGTCTTCAAGGATACAAATGAAGCGCTTATCGCTTATCAAAATGGCTATGTTCATTTGCATACACGAATTGCTGTCCATGCAGGTTCCTTAAACAATGAAACCTTTACAGACGAACAAAACCAACAATTGCTCATTACGACTGTAGGTAAGCTTGTCTTCAATGAGATTTTACCGAAATCTTTCCCATACATTAATGAGCCTACAAAGAAAAACTTAGAAGAAGAAACACCTAAGAAGTACTTTGTAGAAAAGGGCTCTGACGTCAAGGAAATGATCAAGAATCTACCGTTAGTAGATCCATTCAAGAAGAAAATCCTTGGTAATATCATTGCTGAGGTCTTTAAGAGATTTAAGATTACCGAGACATCGAAAATGCTTGATCGCATGAAAAATCTTGGTTTCAAATACTCAACAAAAGCTGGTATTACAGTTGGTGTGGCCGATATTGTCGTCTTGAAGGAAAAGCAAGAAATCATCAATGAGGCACAAAATAAAGTAGATAATGTCATGAAGCAATTCCGTCGTGGTTTGATCACAGAGGATGAGCGCTATGACCGTGTTATCTCGATTTGGAGTGCTGCGAAGGACACCATCCAAGCGAAACTTATGAAGTCATTGGAGAAAACAAACCCAATCTTCATGATGAGCGATTCGGGCGCCCGTGGTAACGCATCGAACTTTACGCAGCTAGCAGGTATGCGCGGACTCATGGCAAACCCAGCTGGTCGTATTATTGAGTTGCCGATTATTTCAAGTTTCCGTGAAGGATTAACCGTATTAGAGTACTTTATTTCTACACACGGAGCGCGTAAAGGTCTAGCGGATACAGCTCTTAAAACAGCTGACTCAGGTTACCTAACTCGCCGCCTTGTCGATGTAGCACAGGATGTTATTGTTCGTGAGGACGATTGTGGTACTGACAGAGGTCTCCTAGTCTCTGCGTTGCGTGATGGAACAGAAATTATTGAGTCCCTAGAGGAACGCTTAATTGGCCGATATGCAAGAAGAGCTGTCAAGCACCCTCAGACAAACGAAGTAATTGTTCCGGAAAACGGCTTAATTACGGAAGATCTAGCACTAGAACTAACCGAAGTAGGAGTAGAGGAAGTTTGGATTCGCTCTGCCTTTACTTGTAATACTCGTCATGGTGTATGTAAAAAATGTTACGGTCGTAACCTTGCAACTGGTCAAGAGGTTGAAGTCGGCGAAGCGGTTGGTATTATCGCTGCCCAATCGATTGGTGAGCCAGGTACACAGTTAACGATGCGTACATTCCATACCGGAGGAGTTGCTGGGGATGATATCACTCAGGGTCTCCCACGTATCCAGGAAATTTTTGAAGCTCGTAATCCAAAGGGGCAGGCTGTTATTTCCGAAATCGAAGGTGTGGTTGTTGGCATCAACGAAGGTAGAGACCGTCAGCATGAAATTGTTGTTCAAGGTGAAATTGAGTCTCGCACCTATACAGCTCCTTATACAGCACGCCTAAAGGTTGCTGTAAACGACCAAGTCGAGAGAGGTCAAGAATTAACAGAGGGCTCCATCGATCCGAAAGAGCTAATTAAAGTTAAAGATGTGACCGCTGTTCAAGAGTATCTGCTTAAAGAGGTACAAAAGGTTTACCGTATGCAAGGGGTTGAAATTGGTGACAAACACGTTGAAGTGATGGTGCGCCAGATGCTTCGAAAAATTCGTGTCATCGATGCAGGGGAAACCGATGTATTACCAGGCTCCCTTCTTGACATCCATCAATTCACTGATGCTAACGAAAAGGCATTGCTTGAAGGTAAGCTTCCAGCCACTGGTCGCCCAGTGTTACTTGGAATTACAAAAGCATCTCTTGAAACAGATTCCTTCTTATCAGCAGCATCCTTCCAAGAAACAACAAGAGTTCTTACTGATGCAGCGATCAAAGGAAAACGTGATGAGCTTCTCGGCTTAAAGGAAAATGTAATCATTGGTAAGCTCGTTCCAGCTGGTACTGGAATGCAACGTTACCGTAAAGCAGAGCCTGTTGCGATTGTAGAAGAAGCAGAAGATGCTATAACGATTGAGTAACGAAATCCATATTGTGCGGCACTTATATACATATAGGTGCCGCATCATAATTTTTCAAGATGGAAATACAATTTGTTGTTGACATTGATTTTTGAAAATGCTAATATAGCAAAGGTGCTCCTATTAACCTGTTACTTTGGAGGATATGAAAGATGTCTTATGATAAAGTATTGCAGGCCCAAAATATTATAGTAGGAACAAAACAGACGGTTAAAGCGATGCGGAATGGCCAAGTAGTGGAAGTAGTTGTGGCAAAGGATGCAAATTCTTCGCTAACATCAAAAGTTATTAGCATAGCTACTGAAATGAACATTCCGATTACCTATGTGGATTCTATGAAATCACTAGGAAAAGCATGTGGTATTGAAGTCGCAGCATCAACCGTTGGGTTAATCCGTTAAAAACTGTTTTTGCAGATCGTTCTGTAAGAACTTTGTTTTTTGCTTCAAAATGAACCACCTGGATGTGTGGGCTTAAGAAAAATCGAAGGGAGGAAATCATAATGCCTACTATTAACCAATTAGTGCGCAAGCCTCGTAAATCAAAAGAGGAAACTTCAAAATCTCCTGCGCTTAATAAAGGTTATAACAGCTTCAAAAAAGCACAAACTAATGTATCATCTCCACAAAAACGCGGTGTTTGTACTCGTGTTGGTACAATGACTCCGAAGAAACCAAACTCAGCGTTACGTAAATATGCTCGTGTTCGTTTAACGAATGGCATCGAGGTAACTGCTTATATTCCTGGTATCGGACATAACCTACAAGAGCACAGCGTTGTGTTAATCCGTGGCGGACGTGTTAAGGACTTACCAGGGGTACGTTATCACATTGTTCGTGGAGCATTAGATACTGCTGGAGTGAACAACCGTATGCAAGGTCGTTCTAAGTACGGTACGAAGAAACCAAAAGCAGCAAAAAAATAAACTAGACACTATCAGCTTCATTGAAAGGAGGAACAAGGATGCCACGTAAAGGTCCAGTAGCAAAAAGAGACGTTTTACCAGATCCGATTTACAACTCAAAGCTAATCACTCGTCTAATCAACAAAATGATGGTTGACGGTAAAAGAGGTAAAGCTCAATCCATTCTTTACGCGTCATTTGATATTATTCGTGAACGCACTGGCAAAGATCCAATGGAAGTATTTGATCAAGCATTGAAGAACATCATGCCAGTTCTAGAAGTTAGAGCACGCCGTGTAGGTGGATCTAACTACCAAGTACCAGTAGAGGTGCGCCCTGAACGCCGTACAACTCTTGGTCTTCGTTGGTTAGTAAACTATGCACGACTTCGCGGTGAGAAAACAATGGAAGAGCGTCTTGCGAATGAAATTCTTGATGCAGCGAACAACACTGGTGCATCAGTGAAGAAACGCGAAGATACTCACAAAATGGCTGAAGCAAACAAAGCGTTTGCTCACTATCGTTGGTAAGATTCAATACCTATTCAAACTATTACTCATACTAGGAAGGAGAAAGACCCAATGGCAAGAGAGTTCTCCTTGGAAAATACACGTAATATCGGGATCATGGCTCACATCGATGCCGGTAAAACAACGACCACTGAGCGTATCCTGTACTACACTGGTAAGATTCACAAAATCGGTGAAACACATGAAGGTGCTGCTCAGATGGACTGGATGGAGCAGGAGCAAGAACGCGGAATTACCATTACATCTGCTGCAACAACTGCACAATGGCATGGTCACCGTGTTAACATTATCGATACTCCAGGACACGTAGACTTCACTGTTGAAGTTGAACGTTCCCTTCGTGTATTAGATGGTGCGGTTACCGTTCTTGATGCTCAATCTGGGGTAGAACCACAAACAGAAACAGTTTGGCGCCAAGCTACTACTTATGGTGTACCACGAGTAGTGTTTGTTAATAAAATGGACAAAATCGGTGCTGACTTCCTTTATTCTGTAAAAACAATTCATGACCGTCTACAAGCAAATGCTCATCCAATCCAATTACCAATTGGAGCAGAGGATCAGTTTAATGCGATCATTGACCTAGTAGAAATGAAAGCACATTTCTATAGCAATGATTTAGGTACGGATATTGAAGTAAAAGAGATTCCTGAAGAATATCAAGCACAAGCTGAAGAATACCGTGAAAAGCTAATTGAAGCGGTAGCGGAGCTTGATGAGGAATTAATGGAGAAGTACCTTGGCGGAGAAGAAATTTCAATCCCTGAACTGAAGGCTGCAATTCGTAAAGCAACAGTTAATGTTGAATTCTTCCCTGTTATGTGTGGTACTGCATTCAAAAACAAAGGTGTTCAATTAATGCTTGATGCAGTAATTGATTACCTTCCGTCTCCATTAGATGTACCTGCAATCAAAGGTACATTACCTGATTCTGAAGAGGAAGTAGAGCGTCATTCAAGTGATGAAGAGCCATTCTCAGCACTTGCATTCAAAGTTATGACAGACCCTTATGTAGGTAAATTAACATTCTTCCGTGTGTATTCTGGAACTCTAGAATCTGGATCGTATGTTCAGAACTCTACTAAAGGTAAGCGTGAGCGTGTAGGTCGTATTCTTCAAATGCACGCGAACAGCCGTCAAGAAATCTCCATTGTGTATGCTGGTGATATCGCAGCTGCGGTTGGTCTTAAAGATACAACTACTGGAGATACACTTTGTGATGACAAAAACCCTGTTATCCTTGAATCCATGGTATTCCCTGAGCCGGTAATTGAACTCTCAGTGGAACCGAAGTCAAAAGCGGACCAGGACAAAATGACAACAGCTCTTCAAAAGCTTCAAGAAGAGGATCCAACATTCCGTGCACATACTGACCAGGAAACTGGCCAGGTCATCATTGCTGGTATGGGTGAGCTTCACCTAGATATCATTGTTGACCGTATGAAGCGCGAATTCAAAGTAGAAGCCAACGTTGGTGCGCCACAGGTTTCTTACCGCGAAACATTCCGTTCTTCTGCACAAGTGGAAGGGAAATTCGCACGTCAATCTGGTGGTCGTGGACAATATGGTCACGTTTGGATCGAATTCTCTCCAAATGAAGAAGGAAAAGGCTTTGAATTTGAGAATGGTATCGTAGGTGGGGTTGTTCCACGTGAATACATCCCTGCAGTACAAGCTGGTCTAGAAGATGCTCTTGAAAGAGGGGTCCTAGCAGGCTATCCATTAGTAGACATCAAAGCTAGATTATTCGATGGATCTTACCATGATGTTGACTCTTCAGAAATGGCGTTCAAAATTGCTGCATCCATGGCATTAAGAAATGCTGCAGCAAAATGTAACCCTGTCATTCTTGAGCCAATTATGAAGGTCGAAGTTGTTATTCCTGAGGAATACATGGGAGACATCATGGGTGGAATCACTGCACGTCGTGGACGTGTTGAAGGTATGGAAGCGCGCGGTAATGCGCAAGTTGTTCGTGCCATGGTTCCACTTTCTGAAATGTTCGGTTATGCTACTTCTCTTCGTTCAAGCACACAAGGACGTGGAGTATTCTCTATGGTGTTTGACCACTATGAAGAAGTACCAAAATCAATTTCAGAAGAGATTATCAAAAAAAATAAAGGTGAATAATTGATTTTCACCCGTCTTTAAAGTATAACTACTTATGTAAGAGGTAGTAAGAAAGGAATAACCTTTCTTACTATCCATATACTTATTATTTTTATAATTAAAGGAGGATTTTCCTAATGGCAAAAGCTAAATTTGACCGTTCAAAACCACACGTTAATATCGGAACTATTGGTCACGTTGACCACGGTAAAACTACTTTAACAGCTGCTATCACTACTGTACTTGCAAAGAAAATGGGTGGTGAAGCAAAAGGTTACGACCAAATCGATAACGCTCCAGAAGAAAAAGAGCGTGGAATCACAATCTCAACTTCTCACGTTGAGTATGAAACTGAAAATCGTCACTATGCACACGTTGACTGCCCAGGACACGCTGACTACGTTAAGAACATGATCACTGGTGCTGCTCAAATGGACGGCGGGATTCTAGTAGTATCTGCTGCTGATGGCCCAATGCCGCAAACACGTGAGCACATCCTTCTTTCTCGTCAAGTAGGTGTACCTTACCTTGTTGTATTCATGAACAAGTGTGACATGGTAGACGACGAAGAGCTACTTGAATTAGTAGAAATGGAAATTCGTGACCTTCTTTCTGAATATGAATTCCCTGGTGACGATATTCCTGTTATCAAAGGTTCTGCTCTTAAAGCTCTTGAAGGCGAACCAGAATGGGAAGAAAAAGTTCTTGAGCTTATGGCTGCTGTTGATGAGTACGTTCCAAACCCAACTCGTGACACTGAGAAGCCATTCATGATGCCAGTTGAGGACGTATTCTCTATCACTGGTCGTGGAACTGTTGCAACTGGACGTGTTGAGCGTGGACAAGTTAAAGTTGGTGACGTTGTAGAAATCATCGGTTTAACTGAAGAGCCTAAGTCAACTACTGTAACAGGTGTTGAAATGTTCCGTAAGCTTCTTGACTATGCAGAAGCTGGAGACAACATTGGTGCACTTCTTCGTGGGGTTGCTCGTGAAGAAATCCAACGTGGTCAAGTTCTTGCAAAGCCAGGTTCAATCACACCACACGTAAAATTCAAAGCTGAAGTTTACGTTTTATCAAAAGAAGAAGGTGGACGTCATACTCCATTCTTCTCTAACTACCGTCCTCAGTTCTACTTCCGTACAACTGACGTAACTGGTATTTGTAATCTTCCTGAAGGCGTAGAAATGGTTATGCCTGGAGATAACATCGAAATGAACGTAGAGCTTATTGCTCCAATCGCTATCGAAGAAGGAACTAAGTTCTCAATTCGTGAGGGTGGACGTACAGTAGGCGCTGGCGTTGTTGCTACTATCGTTGAGTAATTAAACAGATTAAAATAGAAAGCAGATGGGTGACGATCCATCTGCTTTTTTTGTTTTATGGATAGATCGAAATAGAATAGTATGACTATTTTTCTTCCTCTTGAAAACAACTATGACTGTCTTTATAATAGTAAAAGTGTTAACGATAAAGAAGTGAAATTTACTGTTGCATCTCCTGTATAATTTATTGTATAATAGACAATGTTGGTCTTTGACTGCGATGATGTGAGAGGTTGCTGATACACCCGGCCGCTTTGCCATGGCGAGTGTGTGGGAAATTCTCACGGAGAATGTCTATTCTAAAATAGGCGAAAAGGAGGGAAAATAATGGCAAAACAAAAGATTCGTATCCGTTTAAAAGCATATGATCACAGAATCCTTGATCAATCTGCAGAGAAGATTGTAGAAACAGCAAAACGTTCTGGTGCGGCTGTATCTGGTCCGATTCCATTACCAACTGAAAAGTCTGTTTACACAATTTTACGTGCGGTGCACAAGTACAAGGACTCTCGTGAACAATTTGAGATGCGCACTCACAAACGTCTAATTGACATTGTGAATCCAACTCCACAAACGGTTGATTCTCTAATGCGTTTAGACTTACCATCAGGCGTAGATATTGAAATCAAATTATAATTCGTATCGATGCTTCTAATTGAGAAAATTAATGATGAAATAAACAAATGATGAAATTTAGGAGGTGTGACTGAAATGACCAAAGGAATCTTAGGAAGAAAAATTGGTATGACTCAAGTGTTTGCTGAAAATGGAGATCTTATCCCGGTAACAGTTGTTGAAGCAGCTCCAAACGTAGTTCTTCAAAAGAAGACAGTTGAAACCGATGGATATGTATCCGTTCAATTAGGATTTGAAGACAAGCGTGAAAAGCTTTCAAACAAACCTGAAAAAGGCCATGTTGCTAAGGCAAATACTGCTCCTAAGCGCTTCGTACGTGAATTCCGCGGGGAAGGCTTAAACGAGCTTGAGGTTGGTCAGGAAGTCAAAGTTGATATTTTCGCAGAAGGCGATGTAGTAGATGTAACAGGAATCTCAAAAGGTAAAGGTTTCCAAGGTGCAATCAAGCGTCATGGACAATCTCGTGGACCAATGGCTCACGGTTCTCGTTATCACCGTCGCCCAGGTTCAATGGGACCTGTTGCTCCAAACCGTGTATTCAAAGGTAAATTATTACCAGGACGCATGGGCGGAGAGCAAGTAACTGTACAAAACCTTGAGATTGTAAAGGTTGATGTTGAACGCAACCTATTATTAATCAAAGGGAACGTACCTGGAGCAAGGAAAGCTCTATTAAAAATTAAAAGTGCGGTTAAAGCGTAATTGATTAAGTCAGAAAGGAGGAAATAAGAATGCCAAAAGTTACATTATATAACCAAACTGGATCACAAGTTGGTGAAGTGGAACTTAATGATTCAATCTTTGGTATTGAGCCAAACAACCATGTGTTATTCGAAGCTGTTGTTGCTCAAAGAGCTTCCTTACGTCAAGGAACTCACAAAACTAAAATTCGTTCTGAAGTAGCTGGCGGTGGCCGTAAGCCATGGCGCCAAAAAGGAACAGGTCGTGCTCGTCAAGGTTCGATTCGTTCTCCACAATGGCGCGGAGGTGGTACCGTATTTGGTCCTGTACCACGTAGCTACAGCTATAAATTACCGAAAAAGGTACGTCGCTTAGCTATTAAATCTGCATTATCTTCTAAAGTATTAGAAGAAAACATTTTAGTATTAGAAAACCTTGCTTTTGAAGCACCAAAAACAAAGGAATTCAAGGCAGTTCTTAAAGGTTTATCTGTAGATTCTAAAGCGTTAATCGTTACAGCTAACTTAGATGAAAACGTAGCATTATCTGCTCGTAACATCCCTGGTGTAACTGTAGTAACTGCTGAAGGAATCAACGTATTGGATGTTTTAGGTCATGACAAATTAATCATGACAAAAGCAGCAGTTGAAAAAGTAGAGGAGGTGCTTGCATAATGGATGCACGCGATATCATTAAGCGCCCCGTTATCACTGAGCGTTCAACTGACATAATGGCAGAGAAGAAGTACACATTTGAAGTTGACGTGAAAGCAAATAAAACTCAAATTAAAGACGCTATCGAAGAAATCTTCGGCGTTAAAGTTGAGAAAGTAAACGTTCAAAACTATAAAGGTAAGTTCAAGCGCATGGGTAAATTCGGCGGATACACGAACAAACGCCGTAAGGCCATTGTAAAACTTACTGCTGACAGCAAAGAAATTGAATTCTTTGAGGTTTAAATCATTAAAACAAGAAGAGGAGGGAAAATAAATGGCGATTAAAAAGTATAAACCTACCTCTAATGGTCGTCGCGGTATGACAGTGTCAACTTTTGAGGAAATCACAACTGATACTCCCGAAAAGTCATTGTTAGCGCCTTTAAACAAACAGGCTGGCCGTAACAACCAAGGTAAAATTACTGTTCGTCATCAGGCTGGCGGTCATAAACGTCAATATCGTATTATCGATTTCAAACGTAACAAAGATGGAATACCAGGCCGCGTTGCTACGATCGAATACGATCCAAACCGTTCAGCAAACATTGCATTAATTCATTATGTTGATGGAGAAAAGCGTTATATTCTAGCTCCTAAGAACCTACAAGTAGGAATGGAAGTAATGTCTGGTCCAGAGGCAGATATCAAAGTAGGAAATGCTCTTCCATTAGAGAACATGCCAATGGGTACTGTTATTCACAACATCGAATTAAAACCTGGTCGTGGAGGACAATTAGTTCGTTCGGCTGGAACAAGTGCACAAGTACTTGGTAGAGATGGTAAGTATATCCTTGTTCGTTTAAATTCTGGTGAAGTTCGCATGATTCTAGGAACTTGTCGTGCTACTGTAGGTCAGGTTGGTAACGAACAGCATGAACTTATTCACATTGGTAAAGCAGGTCGTTCTCGTTGGTTAGGCAAACGCCCAACAGTACGTGGATCTGTTATGAACCCTAACGATCACCCACACGGTGGTGGTGAAGGACGTTCACCAATCGGACGTAAGTCTCCAATGTCACCATGGGGCAAACCAACTCTTGGTGCTAAGACTCGTAAGAAAAACAAGAAATCTGATAAATTTATCGTGCATCGTCGTAAAAAATAACGGGATTGGGCTACGGTTCAACCAAAGAGCCGTAGGGCAATCACGAAGGGAGGTTCACACATGGGTCGCAGCTTGAAAAAAGGACCTTTTGTTGATGATCATTTAATGAAAAAGATCGAAAAGCTTAATGAAACTGATGGCAAGCAAGTAATCAAAACTTGGTCACGCCGTTCTACGATCTTCCCACAATTCATCGGACACACACTTGCTGTTTATGATGGTCGTAAACATGTACCTGTATATGTCACTGAAGACATGGTTGGTCACAAGCTTGGAGAATTTGCTCCAACTCGTACTTACAAAGGTCATGCCAGTGATGATAAGAAAACAAGACGTTAATGAGAGGAGGCATTCAGATGCAAGCAAAAGCTGTTGCAAGAACAGTCCGTATTGCGCCTCGTAAAGCTCGTTTAGTTGTAGATCTAATTCGAGGAAAGCAAGTAGGTGAAGCAGTAGCCATTCTAAAACATACGCCAAAGGCTGCTTCTCCAATCGTTGAAAAATTATTAAACTCTGCCATTGCGAACGCAGAGCATAATTATGAAATGGACGTTAATAGCCTTGTTGTATCACAAGTATTCGTTGATGAAGGACCAACTTTAAAACGTTTCCGTCCTCGTGCAATGGGTCGTGCAAGTGCAATCAACAAGCGTACTAGCCATATTACTATCGTATTAACAGAGAAGAAGGAGGGATAATCAGTGGGTCAAAAAGTACATCCAGTCGGTTTGCGTATCGGGATCATCCGTGATTGGGAATCTAAGTGGTACGCAGGCAAAGACTATGCCGATCTTTTACACGAAGACCTAAAGGTTCGTGAGTATATTACAAAGCGTTTAAGCGATGCTTCTGTTTCTAAAGTAGAAATCGAACGTGCTGCTAACCGTGTGAACATTACTATCCATACTGCAAAACCAGGAATGGTTATCGGTAAAGGTGGTACTGAAGTTGAAGCGCTTCGTAAGGCACTTAACCAACTTACAGGCAAACGTGTTCATATCAACATTCTTGAAATTAAAAAAGCTGATATCGATGCGAAATTAGTTGCGGAGAACATTGCTCGTCAATTAGAAAACCGCGTATCTTTCCGTCGTGCACAAAAACAAGTCATTCAACGTGCTATGCGCGCTGGTGCTCAAGGTATCAAGACAATGGTTTCTGGACGTTTAGGCGGTGCTGATATCGCTCGTTCTGAATCTTACAGTGAAGGAACTGTTCCACTTCATACTCTACGCGCTGACATCGACTATGCAACTGCAGAAGCAGATACAACTTATGGTAAATTAGGCGTAAAAGTATGGATTTACAAAGGAGAAGTCCTTCCTACAAAGAAGAAAACTGAGGAAGGAGGCAACTAAGTATGTTATTGCCAAAACGCGTTAAATATCGTCGTCAACACCGTGGTAAAATGCGCGGTAATGCGAAAGGCGGCACTGAAGTAAGCTTTGGTGAATTCGGTTTACAAGCAACTGAAGCATCTTGGATTACAAACCGCCAAATTGAAGCTGCACGTATTGCGATGACTCGTTATATGAAACGTGGCGGTAAAGTTTGGATTAAGATTTTTCCACACAAGCCATACACAGCTAAGCCTCTTGAAGTCCGCATGGGTTCCGGTAAAGGTGCTCCTGAAGGATGGGTTGCAGTTGTTAAGCCAGGCAAAGTAATGTTTGAAATTGCAGGTGTTTCTGAAGAAATCGCACGTGAAGCACTTCGTCTTGCTGCACACAAGCTTCCAGTAAAATGTAAGTTTGTAAAACGAGAAGAAATTGGTGGTGAATCAAATGAAAGCTAATGAAATTCGTGACCTTACCACTGCCGAAATCGAACAAAAAGTTAAGTCTTTAAAAGAAGAGCTTTTCAACCTACGCTTTCAATTGGCGACAGGACAACTAGAGAATACAGCTCGCATACGTGAAGTACGCAAAGCGATTGCTCGCATGAAAACTGTTATTCGTGAAAGAGAGATCGGCGTTAATAATCGATAATTCTTGAGAGGAGGTTCGCACGATGAGTGAACGCAACCAACGCAAGGTTTACACAGGACGTGTGGTTTCAGACAAGATGGATAAGACAGTTACAGTTCTTGTTGAAACATACAAAAAGCATCCGTTATATGGTAAACGCGTGAAGTACTCTAAGAAGTACAAAGCTCATGATGAGCAGAACCAAGCAAAAGTCGGCGATATCGTTCGTATTATGGAAACTCGCCCACTTTCCGCAACAAAACGCTTCCGTTTAGTAGAAGTAGTAGAAAAAGCTGTTATTATATAATGCTCGGAATTAGTTTTGATCCCGAAGGGAGGTTACAAACATGATTCAACAAGAAACACGTTTAAAAGTTGCTGACAATTCAGGTGCTCGTGAAGTATTAACGATTAAAGTTCTTGGTGGTTCTGGCCGTAAGACAGCTAACATCGGTGATGTGATCGTTTGTACAGTGAAACAAGCAACACCAGGAGGCGTTGTCAAAAAGGGTGACGTTGTCAAGGCTGTTGTTGTTCGTACAAAGAGCGGTGCTCGTCGTGCGGATGGTTCATACATTCGTTTCGACGAAAATGCATGTGTCATTATCCGTGATGATAAGAGCCCACGCGGTACTCGTATTTTCGGACCTGTTGCTCGCGAACTGCGTGATAATAACTTTATGAAGATTGTTTCTTTAGCTCCAGAAGTACTATAATTCCAAACAAATTGCCTTTAAGGAGGTGCGAACAGATGCATGTAAAAAAAGGTGACAAAGTAATGGTCATCTCTGGCAAAGATAAAGGCAAAACAGGTGTGATTTTAGCGGCTTTCCCTAAAAAAGATCGCGTATTAGTTGAAGGTGTTAACATCGTCAAAAAGCACTCTAAGCCGAATCAATTGAATCCACAAGGTGGAATCATTAGCCATGAGGCACCTATTCATGTATCAAACGTTATGCCAATCGATCCGAAGTCTGGTGAACCAACTCGCGTAGGCTACAAAGTGGTAGATGGCAATAAAGTACGTGTTGCAAAAAAATCCGGTGAAGTTCTAGATAAATAGTTCATAGAAGAAGGGAGGTACAAGAATGAACCGCCTAAAAGAAAAGTTCCAAAAGGAAATTACTCCTGCTCTAATGAGCAAATTTAATTATAAATCAGTTATGCAAGTACCTAAGCTAGAAAAAATCGTTATCAACATGGGTGTTGGTGATGCAGTACAAAACGCAAAAGCATTGGATAATGCTGTTGAGGAATTAGCAACCATCACTGGTCAAAAGCCAGTTGTGACTCGTGCTAAAAAATCAATCGCTGGTTTCCGTCTTCGTGAAGGAATGCCAATCGGTGCAAAAGTTACCCTTCGTGGTGAGCGTATGTACGAATTCTTCGATAAATTAGTTTCTGTATCTTTACCACGTGTGCGTGACTTCCGCGGTATCTCTAAGAAGTCTTTCGATGGACGTGGAAACTACACACTAGGTGTAAAAGAGCAGTTAATCTTCCCTGAAATTGATTATGATAAAGTAAGCAAGGTTCGTGGTATGGATATCGTTATCGTTACTACAGCTAATACTGATGAAGAAGCTCGTGAACTTTTAACTCAATTTGGAATGCCATTCCAAAAGTAATCGCTAAAATAAGGGAGGCGAAAACGTGGCTAAAAAGTCAATGATTGCGAAGCAAAAACGCACGCCTAAATATAAGGTACAAGAATATACCCGCTGCGAACGTTGCGGTCGTCCACATTCTGTATACCGTAAATTTAAGCTTTGCCGTATTTGTTTCCGTGAATTAGCATACAAAGGACAAATTCCTGGTGTGAAAAAAGCAAGCTGGTAAACCCCATTTCTGGGAAGGAGGTAAAAAACAATGGTCATGACAGATCCAATTGCAGATTTCCTAACTCGCATCCGTAATGCGAATATGGTTCGTCACGAAAAATTAGAGGTACCTGCTTCTAATATTAAGAAAGAGATCGCTGAAATCTTAAAGCGTGAAGGTTTCGTTCGTGATGTGGAATATATCGAGGATAACAAGCAAGGCATCATTCGTGTTTTCTTAAAATACGGCCCAAACAACGAGCGTGTTATCACAGGCTTAAAGCGTATTAGTAAGCCAGGACTTCGTGTTTATGCAAAGACAAATGAAGTTCCTCGCGTACTAAACGGACTTGGTATCGCATTAGTATCTACTTCTCAAGGCGTTCTTACAGACAAAGAAGCTCGCGCTAAACAAATTGGCGGAGAAGTATTAGCATACGTTTGGTAATAGAGTTTCTTAAAGAATGGAGGTGCAATGAATGTCTCGCGTAGGTAAAAAACCAATTGAAATTCCAACAGGTGTTACTGTTACAATTAACGGCAACATCGTTACTGTTAAGGGTCCTAAAGGAGAATTAACAAATACCTTTAACCCTGATATCGAAATTAAGGTGGAAGAAAACGTGATTAACGTTTCCCGTCCATCAGATTCAAAAGAACATCGTACCAATCACGGTACAACTCGTGCCCTTTTAGCAAATATGGTTGAGGGTGTATCTAAAGGATTCGAAAGAAGCCTAGAGCTTATCGGTGTCGGTTACCGTGCTCAAAAGCAAGGCAAGAAGCTTGTCTTAAACGTTGGTTACTCACACCCTGTTGAAATTGAACCTGAAGAAGGCCTTGAAATCGATGTTCCTTCCAATACAAAAGTTACAGTTAAAGGTATTAATAAGGAGCGTGTTGGAGCTTTAGCTGCTAACATCCGTGATGTTCGTCCACCAGAGCCTTATAAAGGTAAAGGTATCCGTTACGAAGGCGAATACGTACGTCGTAAAGAAGGTAAAACAGGTAAGTAATGCCGCTTAGGTAAACGAAAGGAGTGACCAAAATGATTACGAAGGCTGACAAAAATGCAACTCGTAAGAAAAGACATGCACGTGTTCGTGCTAAGCTTACTGGTACTGCAGCCCGTCCTCGTTTAAATGTGTTCCGCTCAAACAAGCACATTTATGCGCAACTCATTGACGATGTAAATGGAGTAACGATCGCAAGTGCTTCTACTTTAGATAAAGAGGCTGGTCTAGAATCTACAAGCAATGTTGATGCAGCAGTTAAGGTCGGAGAGCTAGTTGCAAAGCGCGCAGTAGAAAAGGGCATCACAGCTGTTGTATTTGACCGTGGAGGATACCTCTATCATGGACGTGTTAAAGCACTAGCTGATGCAGCTCGTGAAAACGGATTGGAATTTTAAGAGTCAAAGGAGGGACATAAAAAGATGCGTCGTATTGATCCAAACAAACTTGAACTTGAAGAACGTGTAGTTACAGTGAATCGCGTAGCGAAAGTTGTAAAAGGTGGACGTCGTTTTCGCTTCTCTGCTCTTGTAGTAGTAGGAGATAAGAACGGTCACGTTGGTTTTGGTACTGGTAAGGCTCAAGAGGTACCAGATGCAATTCGTAAGGCAATTGAAGATGCAAAGAAAAACCTAATTGAAGTACCAAGAGTAGGAACTACTCTTCCTCACCAGGTTATCGGTCACTTTGGCGCTGGTGAAGTTCTTCTTAAACCAGCTGCAGAAGGTACTGGAGTTATCGCTGGAGGCCCAGTTCGTGCGGTTCTTGAGTTAGCTGGTGTAGGTGATATTCTATCTAAGTCACTAGGAACAAACACACCAATTAACATGGTGCGTGCAACATTGGACGGTTTAAAACAATTAAAACGTGCTGAAGACGTAGCTAAATTACGTGGTAAGTCAGTAGAAGAACTGTTAGGATAAGGAGGGAAATGGAAATGGCAAACAAATTACAAATTACCCTCACTCGCAGTGTCATCGGTCGTCCACAAGATCAAAAGGATACCGTAAAAGCATTGGGCTTACGCAAAATGCATCAAACGGTAGAGCAAACTGATAATGCTGCTATCCGCGGTATGATCAACAAGGTTGCTCACCTAGTTACGGTTAAAGAAATATAATTTCAATTCTTCTTCAAATAAGGAGGTGCCAACATGAAACTTCATGAATTAAAACCTGCAGAAGGTTCTCGTCACGAGCGCAAACGCAAAGGCCGTGGTATCGGTTCAGGTAACGGCAAAACTGCTGGTAAAGGTCATAAAGGTCAAAAGGCTCGTTCTGGCGGTGGAGTACGTCCAGGCTTTGAGGGTGGTCAAACACCTTTATTCCAACGTCTACCAAAACGCGGCTTTACGAACATCAATCGTAAAGATTATGCAATCGTGAACCTTGATACTTTAAATCGTTTTGAGGATGGAACAGAAGTTACTCCAGAACTTCTTCTTGAAACAGGCGTTGTAAGCAACGAAAAAGCAGGTATCAAAATTCTTGCAAAAGGCAAAGTCGAGAAAAAGCTTACAGTTAAGGCTCATAAATTCTCCTCTGCTGCGAAGGAAGCGATTGAAGCTGCCGGCGGTAATACCGAGGTGATTTAATGTTTCAGACAATCTCCAATTTTATGCGCGTGGGTGATATAAGACGAAAGATCATATTCACCCTTTTAATGTTGATTGTATTCCGTATTGGGACTTTTATTCCCGTCCCTGGTGTGAACGCAGATGTGTTAAAGGCCCAGGACCAATTAAGTGTCTTTGGTGTTCTTAACACATTTGGGGGCGGTGCTCTTAAGAACTTCTCTATCTTAGCCATGGGTATCATGCCGTACATTACGGCTTCGATCATCATTCAGCTGTTACAGATGGATGTTGTTCCGAAATTTACAGAATGGTCTAAGCAAGGGGAAGTAGGGCGCCGTAAGCTTGCACAGTTCACACGTTATTTTACCGTTATTCTTGGGTTTATTCAGGCCCTTGGAATGTCCTATGGCTTCAATAATCTTGCAGGCGGTGCGTTAATTACGAACCCAGGTATTACAACTTACTTGCTAATAGCTACGGTTCTAACTGCCGGAACAGCCTTTTTAATGTGGTTAGGTGAACAAATCACGTCTAAGGGTGTAGGTAATGGAATTTCCATTATTATCTTTGCAGGGATTGTTGCTGGAATTCCATCAGCATTAAACCAAATTTATGCACAACAATTCCAAGATGCTGGGGATCAATTATTCCTTAACATTATCAAAATGGTCATAATCCTTGCTGTCATTATTGCTATTGTAGTCGGAACGATTTACGTAAACCAAGCTTTACGTAAAATTCCAATTCAGTATGCAAAGCGTATGGTTGCAGGACGTATGCCTACTGGGCAGTCCTCTCATTTACCGTTAAAAGTAAATGCTGCAGGTGTTATTCCAGTTATCTTTGCGATATCCTTCATTGTAACACCAAGAACCATTGCTGGATTTTTTGAGCAAAATGATGTTACTTTGTGGATACAAAAAGTGTTTGATTATTCTCATCCGATCGGGATGGTTGTTTATACAGCGCTTATCATTGCGTTTTCTTATTTCTATGCGTTTATACAAGTTAACCCTGAACAAGTTGCCGAGAACTTGAAGAAGCAGGGTGGTTATGTTCCAGGTATCCGTCCAGGGAAAAATACTCAGGAATATTTAACTCGTGTCCTATATCGTTTAACATTTGTTGGCTCGATTTTCTTAGCTGCTATTGCTATTTTACCGGTTTTCTTTGTGAAGCTTGCTGGTTTACCACAGTCTGCACAAATCGGCGGAACAAGTCTGCTTATCGTAATCGGTGTTGCACTCGAAACGATGAAACAGCTCGAGGCACAGCTTGTTAAACGTCATTATAAAGGTTTTATTAAATAATTCGGTATTGGGACCTTCACTGGCTCCCAAACCGACTCGCCTTAAGGAGGAATTTGTGTGAATTTAGTATTAATGGGTCTTCCAGGTGCTGGTAAAGGTACGCAGGCTGAGAAAATCGTTGAAAAATACGCCATTCCTCATATTTCAACTGGTGATATGTTTCGTGCAGCAATGAAAGAAGGAACAGAGTTAGGCTTGAAAGCAAAGTCTTATATGGATCAAGGAGCGCTTGTTCCAGATGAAGTGACAATCGGAATTGTGAGAGAACGTCTCAGCAAGGAAGATTGCCAAAAAGGATTTCTATTGGATGGTTTTCCTAGAACGGTTCCTCAAGCCGAGGCACTCGAAAGCATCCTTTCTGATCTTGGTAAAAGACTTGACTATGTTCTAAATATTGAGGTAGACCGCGAGATTCTAATGGAGCGCTTAACAGGCCGACGCATTTGCAAGAGCTGTGGTTCTACTTATCATTTAGTCTTTAATCCTCCTGCACAAGAGGGTGTTTGTAACCGTTGTGGTGGCGAACTATATCAACGTGCGGATGATAATGCGGAAACGGTTCAAAACCGTCTGCAAGTCAATATTGAACAAGCTCAGCCATTGCTTGATTTTTACGAAACAAAGGGATACTTGAGAAATATAGATGGTCAGCAGGATATTACAAAAGTGTTTGATGATATAGATAGTCTACTCGGGGGCTTGCATGCATGATTATTTGTAAAACCCCTCGGGAGATTGAAATCATGCGTGAGGCAGGTCGGATTGTTGCGCTAACCCACGAAGAATTAAAAAAGCATATTGCTCCCGGAATCACAACGAAGGAACTTGATGGGATTGCTGAAAGGTTCATTCGTTCCCAGAGTGCCATTCCTTCATTTAAAGGGTATAATGGCTTCTCCGGCAGTATTTGTGCATCCGTAAACGAAGAGCTCGTTCACGGAATTCCAGGGGATCGTATGTTACATGAAGGCGACATTATCAGCATTGATATTGGTGCAGAGTATAATGGCTACCACGGTGATTCCGCTTGGACTTATCCTGTTGGCGATATTGACGAAGAATCAGCTCGTCTGTTAGATATAACTGAGCAATCTTTGTATATTGGTCTTAAGGAAGCGAGTCCTGGTGTGCGTCTATCGAACATCTCCCATAGCATCCAAACATATGTAGAATCCAATGGTTTTTCGGTCGTACGAGAGTATGTCGGACATGGAATCGGGCAAGACTTACATGAGGATCCACAAATTCCTCATTACGGTCCACCTAATAAAGGTCCAACCTTAAAGCCGGGAATGGTACTTTGTGTTGAACCAATGGTGAATGTAGGCAGTCGTTATGTTAAGACATTAACAGATGATTGGACTGTTGTTACAACCGACGGAAAAAGATGTGCTCATTTTGAGCATACAATTGCTATCACCGAAACAGGCTATGAAATTCTTACGAGAGTTTGATGTTTAAATATTGATGGCAACAAGGTCGACTACAATTCACGTTCACAATTAGGTCAAATAGTCTTAATTTCATAGGGACGGGATACAGTTCAATATGCTATAATAGTAAGGTTGTTAGAAGATTGTTCTGTTTGATTTGCTGTTGGTGACGATAATTTTTGAGTTTCCAAAAGAAGAATCTACTGCATCTTAAGCTTATTGATTTCGTATCTCCAGAAGTTCAAAGAAGTTTATTAATAACCGGACTAACGGAAAACTACGATATGCATGAACAAAGTTTGAATCTATAAAATGGTCAGATTTTTTACGTTGTGAAAAATCTCAGAAGGGAGACGAGTTCGATGGCGAAAGATGATGTAATTGAAATTGAAGGTACAGTTCTTGAAACTTTGCCAAATGCGATGTTTAAGGTAGAATTAGAAAATGGTCATACAGTGTTGGCTCATGTTTCTGGTAAGATTCGCATGCACTTCATTCGTATTTTACCAGGAGACAAAGTAACTGTTGAGCTTTCCCCATATGACTTAACTCGCGGAAGAATCACCTACCGCTTTAAATAATTACTGCACTCCGTACTATTAAGGAGGTTAGGATAATGAAAGTAAGACCATCTGTTAAACCAATCTGCGAAAAGTGTAAAGTCATCCGCAGAAAAGGTAAAGTAATGGTTATTTGTGAAAACCCTAAACATAAACAAAAACA
>DLCS01000238.1:35207-46823 GCA_002480735.1 Bacillaceae bacterium UBA7792
CATAAACAAAAACAAGGTTAATATTAAGGAGGTGCGCATTCAATGGCACGTATTGCTGGTGTAGACGTCCCACGTGAAAAACGTGTTGTGATTTCTCTAACTTACATCTATGGTATTGGAAAAAGTACTGCTCAAAAGGTTCTAGCAGAAGCTGGTGTTTCTGAAGACACTCGCGTTCGCGATTTAACAGAAGATGAATTAAATAAAATCCGTGATATCATTGACAAGCTAAAGGTTGAGGGTGACCTACGTCGTGAGGTATCTCTAAACATTAAGCGTCTAATGGAAATCGGAAGCTATCGTGGTCTTCGTCATCGTCGTGGTTTACCTGTTCGCGGTCAAAACACTAAGAACAATGCACGTACTCGTAAAGGTCCACGTAAAACTGTAGCTAACAAGAAGAAATAATCGGTAAAGGAGGTACTTTAAATGGCTCGCAAAACGAATACACGCAAACGTCGTGTTAAAAAGAATATTGAACAAGGTGTTGCACACATTCGTTCTACTTTTAACAACACAATCGTCACAATCACTGACGTTCATGGAAATGCAATTTCTTGGTCAAGTGCAGGTGCGTTAGGATTCAAAGGTTCTCGTAAATCTACTCCTTTCGCAGCACAAATGGCAGCTGAAACAGCAGCAAAAGCGTCACAGGAACATGGAATGAAATCTCTAGAGGTAACAGTTAAAGGTCCTGGTGCAGGTCGTGAAGCAGCAATCCGTGCTTTACAAGCAGCTGGTCTTGAAGTTACTGCTATTAGAGACGTAACTCCAGTACCACACAATGGTTGCCGTCCACCTAAACGTCGTCGTGTGTAATTTTTCTGTATAGAATTTTTATCCCTGTCTATAATGGGATATGATATGAAATTTTTTGTTTTGTATAATACAGAATCATTAGTCCAGTTGTTGTGCACAATCGGGAACGTATACAGGGGGAATTTCGGTTAAGGTTGCTTAACTGAGATTTCGACGTTTTGAAGGAGGGTATATTTGATGATCGAAATAGAAAAACCAAAAATCGAAACGGTTGAGATCAGCGATGATGCAAAGTACGGGAAGTTCGTCGTAGAACCACTTGAGCGTGGATATGGTACTACTTTGGGTAACTCCTTACGTCGTATCCTACTATCGTCACTCCCAGGTGCCGCTGTCACATCGATTCAAGCCGACGGGGTTCTTCATGAGTTTTCTACCATTGAAGGTGTCGTAGAAGATGTTACAACGATTATTTTAAATATTAAAAAGCTAGCTCTCAAAATCTACTCTGATGAAGAGAAGACGCTTGAGATTGATGTACAAGGTGAAGGTGTAGTAACAGCAGCCGATATCACTCATGATAGTGATGTAGAGATATTGAACCCGGATCTTCATATTGCCACCTTAGGTGCAAATGGGAATTTGCGGATGCGATTAACTGCTAGACGTGGCCGAGGTTATACGCCTGCTGATCAAAATAAGAGAGAAGATCAACCGATCGGTGTTATTCCAATCGATTCTATCTATACTCCGGTTTCACGTGTTGCTTTCCAAGTGGAAAATACACGTGTTGGTCAAATGTCTAACTATGATAAGTTAACCCTTGATGTATGGACTGATGGAAGCACTGGTCCTCAGGATGCGATTGCACTAGGTGCAAAAATCTTTACTGAGCATCTAAACATCTTTGTTGGTTTAACAGATGAGGCACAAAATGCTGAAATCATGGTTGAGAAGGAAGAAGACCAAAAAGAAAAGGTTCTAGAGATGACGATTGAAGAACTCGATTTATCGGTTCGTTCATATAACTGCTTAAAGCGTGCTGGGATCAATACTGTTCAGGAATTAGCAAATAAGACTGAAGAAGATATGATGAAGGTACGTAATTTAGGACGTAAATCTCTTGAAGAGGTAAAGAATAAATTAGAAGAACTCGGATTAGGCTTACGTAAGGATGACTGAACTGAATAAGCCAATCTGAAGTGAGAGAAGACCAGTTGATGACTTCAACAAAGGAGGGAAACTTTCATGGGATACAGAAAGTTAGGACGCACTAGTGCTCAGCGTAAAGCAATGTTACGTGACTTAGCTACAGACTTAATCATCAATGAGCGTATTGAAACAACAGAAGCTCGTGCGAAGGAACTTCGTTCGGTTGTGGAAAAAATGATTACGCTTGGTAAGCGTGGAGATCTTCATGCTCGTCGTCAAGCTGCTGCTTACATTCGTCATGAAGTCGCAAATGCAGAAGAAAACCAAGACGCTGTACAAAAGTTATTTGCTGATATTGCAACTCGTTACCAAGAGCGCCAAGGCGGATACACTCGTATCATGAAGCTTGGACCACGTCGTGGTGACGGAGCTCCAATGGTAATTATTGAATTAGTTTAATTTTCTTAAGACAAGACAAGGGCATGGACAGTTTGAACAAGAGCTTGTTCATTGCCCTTTTTCTTTAACTACATCGTATGAATCGAACTAAGCCAACACTGAGTGTTACGATGAGCATGTATTTTGAAGAAACAGGATTATATCGCTGTAGCCTTTTTGATAGGCCCGTGGCGTCGACATGACTCGTCTAGCTCATGCACCTCTTAAGCGATTTAAGAGGTGCGGGCTTTATTTGTTTTTACCGAAACCCCGAGCCAAATGGAAGACATTTGCTTTACTAGGTTTTGCTATTATTTTATTTATAATTTCATAATGTCTTCGGATTATTAGGCTCGCCGAAAAGGCGAGTTTTCTTTTTTAGTTGTCATATATCACTAACTTTACAAAAAATGATATAGTAGATTTCAGAAAACTCTTATTTTGCCGAGAAGAGAATAGAGGAGCAGAGTGGAGAGGAGGACATGATGGAAACATCTGTAGTAAAAATTGATAATGTTTCATTCAAATACGAAGGTCAGGAAGAGTATGCCCTTCGAAACGTTTCCCTGCAAATTAAGGACGGGGAGTGGTTGGCCATAGTAGGTCATAACGGTTCAGGGAAGTCAACTCTAGCAAAACTATTAAATGGTCTGCAATACCCAAACGAGGGTCGTATTGAAATAGGCGGAATTTATCTCACAGAGGAAACCGTGTGGGATACAAGAAGGTTGATTGGGATGGTTTTTCAAAATCCTGATAATCAATTTGTTGGTACAACTGTCAAGGATGATGTGGCTTTTGGTTTGGAAAATAACGGGGTTCCCCGTGAAGTGATGGTTGAACGTGTTCGCACATCCTTACAGAAGGTGAAGATGGAGCAATTTCTCGATCAAGAGCCGCACCATCTTTCGGGTGGTCAAAAACAAAGGGTAGCCATTGCGAGTGTAATTGCTCTCCGTCCGAAGATTATTGTCCTAGATGAGGCAACCTCAATGCTTGATCCTCGGGGGCGAGAAGAGGTCCTCCGTACGATTAGAGAGCTTAAGGATGATAATGACATGACGGTGATCTCCATCACCCATGATTTAGAGGAAGCAGCAAAGGCGGATCGCATTATTGTCATGAACCGTGGAGAGCTTTATCGTGAAGGGGTACCAGAGGAAATTTTTCAAATGGATGAAGAATTGGTGAAGTTAGGATTGGATATTCCCTTCCCAGTGAAAATGAGCAAAATGTTGAAGGAAAAAGGAATCCCCATTAATAAACATTATTTAACAGAAGAAGAGTTGGTGGAACAGTTATGGACATCTCACTCCAGCAAGTAGAATACAGATATCAAGCAAACTCACCATTTGAACGGCTTGCGATCCAGGATGTCTCCATTGATATACCATCTGGAATGTATCTGGCCATCATTGGACATACCGGCTCAGGGAAGTCTACCCTCCTTCAACACCTGAACGCGATCTTAAAGCCTACTGAAGGGCAGGTTGTCATTGGGGATCGGGTGATCACCAATGCGAAGAAACAGAAAAATTTGAAGGATGTTCGGAAGAGAGTGGGGATTGTTTTTCAATTTCCTGAGCATCAGCTATTTGAAGAAACCGTTGAAAAAGATATTTGCTTTGGTCCAATGAATTTCGGTGTTTCAGAAGAGGAAGCCAAAGAGCGAGCAAGAAGGGCAATTAAGCAGGTAGGACTGTCCGAGGAAATTTTGCATAAGTCGCCATTTGAGCTATCAGGAGGACAAATGAGACGTGTGGCTATTGCAGGTGTACTTGCTATGGAGCCGGAGGTTATTGTACTTGATGAGCCAACGGCAGGCCTCGATCCGAGGGGACGAAAGGAAATCATGGAAATGTTCTATCGGCTTCATAAGGAGCGAAACCTGTCAACGGTGCTTGTGACACATAGCATGGAGGATGCCTCCTTGTATGCGGATCAAATCGTGATTATGCACCAAGGGAAGGTGTACAAAAAAGGAAACCCGCGCGAGATTTTTCATACACCAGAAGGCTTAATCGACCTTGGCTTGGACGTACCTGAAGTGGTTCGGTTCCAACAAAAGCTAGAAAAAGCTTTTCAGACAAAGCTTAGCAGGACCTGTATTACATTGGATGAGCTGTCAGACGAAATTGCTCAGCTTTTCAAAGGGGGAATGCCAAAATGATGGAGAAGATGATATTTGGTCGCTACATTCCCGCTGAGTCACCCATGCATCGCATGGATCCAAGAGCTAAATTAATTCTCGTTTTTATGTTTGTATGTGTCGTCTTTATTGCGAATAATGCGGTTACTTATGGCCTTTTGGCTCTTTATACACTATTTATGGTTGCCTCTTCAAGGGTCCCGATTCGTTTTTTGATTGGAGGGCTTAAGCTTGTTTTGTGGCTCATCCTGTTTACGCTTGTCCTTCACCTTTTCTTTACGAAGGAAGGCCATGTGATTTTTCATTGGGGCTGGATCACCATCTATGAGGAGGGACTGAAGCAAGGGATTTTTATCTCGATGCGGTTCTTCCTGCTCATTCTGATGACATCCTTGCTTACGTTAACAACCACTCCGATTGAGATTACCGATGGAATTGAGGAATTGCTTGGTCCATTGAAGAAGATTAAGTTCCCTGTCCATGAGCTTGCCTTAATGATGTCCATATCGTTACGCTTCATCCCAACGCTTATGGAGGAGACAGATAAAATTATGAAGGCACAAACGGCAAGGGGTGTCGAATTTTCGAGCGGCCCGATGAAGGAACGTGTGAAGGCGATTATTCCTCTGCTCATTCCATTGTTTATTAGCTCCTTCAAACGGGCTGAGGAGCTGGCGACAGCGATGGAGGCAAGGGGCTATCGAGGCGGTGAAGGAAGAACGAAATATCGGCAGCTCAAATGGGGTGGGCTTGATACAGTCATGCTTCTTTTATTAGGAGCGGTAGCAGCTGCACTATTCTTTTTCAGATCTTAAGGAGAAGGTATGCAACGAATAAAATGCATCATAGCCTATGATGGCTCTCAGTTTTCCGGATATCAAATACAACCGAATAAACGAACGGTTCAGGGTGAGCTTGAAAAGGCGCTCATGAAGCTCCATAAAGGGGAGATGACGAAGGTCTATGCATCGGGGCGTACAGATGCAGGCGTTCATGCGAAAGGGCAGGTGATCCACTTTGATTCTGCGCTTTCGATACCAGCCGAAAGATGGGCGGTTGCCTTGAACTCATTGCTTCCTGATGAAATTGCTATCTTTGAGGTTGAACAGGTGGAGCCTTCTTTTCACGCAAGATTCGATGTTGAAGCGAAGGAATACCGTTATTTTGTCTACACAGGCAAGCTGCGGGATCCCTTTCAGAGAAATTTCGCCTACCATTATCCCTATCCACTGAACCTCCAAGCGATGCAGGAAGCGAGTGAGTGTTTGCTCGGTTCCCATGATTTTACGAGTTTCTGCTCTGCAAAGACAGAGGTAGAGGATCGGATCAGGGAAATTAGGGAAATTGAAATCATCGAAACGGATGGTCGTCTTATGTTTCGGTTTGTCGGCAATGGTTTTTTGTATAATATGGTAAGAATCATGGTGGGTACGTTGCTGCAGGTAGGCTCAGGGGATATCTCTCCTCAGGAAATCCCGGCAATCCTCGAAAAAAAAGATCGGACCTATGCTGGAAAAACAGCTCCGCCACAAGGGTTATATTTATGGCAGGTCTATTACGAGAAAATATTATGACAACCCATCCTGGTGTCAAATAAGTTCTTGACATCTGAAGGTCAGTGCTATATCATAATATGGTATGTATTTCAATCCCACGATAAGCCCCGGAACTTATTGTGATTTAGAATATACGTTTTAAATTTGAATGTTGAAATGGACAATTTAGGAGGTAATCTCATGCGTACAACGTTTATGGCTAACGCTAACAATATCGAACGTAAGTGGTACGTGATTGATGCTGAGGGCAAGACTTTAGGTCGTCTTACTTCAGAAGTTGCATCAATTCTACGTGGAAAACACAAACCAACTTTTACACCACATGTTGATACAGGTGATCATGTAATCATCGTTAATGCTTCAAAAATCCAATTAACTGGTAAGAAGCTAACAGACAAAATCTACTACCGTCATTCTATGCACCCAGGTGGATTAAAGACAAGAACTGCGCTAGAAATGCGTACAAACTACCCTGAAAGAATGTTAGAGCTTGCTGTTAAAGGTATGCTTCCAAAGAATTCTTTAGGTCGTCAAATGTTCAAGAAATTGCATGTATATGCTGGAGCAGAGCATCCACATCAAGCACAAAAACCAGAAGTTTGGGAACTTCGCGGATAATTAAGGGAGGATAAATATATGGCACAGGTTCAATATATAGGTACTGGTCGTCGTAAGAGTTCTGTTGCACGAGTTCGTCTAGTTCCAGGCAACGGCACAATTACAATTAACGATCGTGACATTACAGATTACATTCCATTCGAAGCATTACGTGAAGTAGTAAAGCAACCTCTTAATGCTACTGAAACTCTTGGTAGCTACGATGTTCTTGTGAACGTTAAAGGTGGAGGCTATACTGGTCAAGCTGGTGCTATCCGTCATGGTATCGCTCGTGCATTACTTCAAGTTGACCCAGAATACCGTCCAACACTTAAGCGTGCAGGCTTATTAACTCGTGACGCTCGTATGAAAGAACGTAAAAAATACGGTCTTAAAGGCGCTCGTCGTGCACCACAGTTCTCTAAGCGTTAATATTAATAGAAACATTGATATATCAACGTTTACAGGCTATCTCATTGATGATGAGATAGCCTGTTTTTGTTGGAAGAAAGATTACATTAACACAGCCATGATTTAAAATAACAGACCGTCTATTAATGAAAAAAGCTAGTCACAAAATGTGATTAGCTTAGGTTGAATAATTCCTTGGTATTTATCTTAAATTCATTAAAGAGGTTTGAGACAACAAATCCTCCTAGATTAACCAGAGTGAATTGAATCTCTGCATCATTATCCAAGAAATAAACCATTATATGATTTTCCATAGGGTCTACTATCCAGTATTCCTTAACACCGGAATTCATGTATAAATTCAGCTTTGTAATCATATCGTACGATTTGTTTGAAGGACTCAATATTTCAATAATAAAATCAGGAGCCCCAATGTATTCATTTTCGGTGAAGTTATCTTGGTTGCAAACTACAAATAGATCGGGGACAACGGTCTTTTTTTCATCTTTACTTTCATTATTAAAGACGACGTCAGTGGGTGCTGCAAAAACTTTACATTTACTCCCCTTCAACAAATTGTATAACTCGCCATGCAAGTAAGATGATATCTCTTGATGTTTGATGCTAGGAGATGGAGACATATATATAACTCCATCAATAAACTCTAACCTTTTATCTGTTTTTTTTCGTGCAGATTCAAATTCTTCATAGGTGCTATACCTTTCATTTAATAAACTCAAAGCAATCACCACCCTAGGTCAATTATACTCGAATTAATAACCAGAAAGAAATAATAATACAAGACATCCGCGCATTTGAATCGTAGTGGTATATTATTAAGGTTATGATAAAGGTACAGTTCAAATTTCATCACATGACCATACTCTCATTGATCGTGTAGATGGTATTGTGGAGATAGCTGAGGAAGTCGTTTCGTTATTAAATGAAGCGAAGTATGGCGATATACATACGATGTTTGATGAAACAATGAAGACCGAATTAACCGAGGAGCAGATGGGTCTGCTGACTCCAGTCATCGAGCAATCTGGGGACTTTGATAAGATTGATAAATCATCCGTTGAAGAAAAAGATGGTCATCATATCGTGACTCTCGTTTCCAAATACAGCAAAGAAAATCGTATTTATACAATCACCTTTAATGATAAAGAGGAAATAGCAGGGTTATTTGTTAAATAGGGCAAAGACTTAGCTCATAAATCAAAAGAACGCTGGCTTTCTTTTTGAAAAAATCTATTTAGCTGGAGGATACCGCCCAGCTCTTTTATTGGGAATTTGCTTAACAAAAAAGATGTAGTTTTACTCTACATCCATTTCAGTCAATGATTTGATTTTTCACCGCAAAAAGGGCGGCTTGGGTACGGTCAGCAAGCTCGAGCTTTGATAAAAGGTTTGAGACATGGGTTTTGACCGTTTTTTCGGTGATGAATAGAGATGCGGCAATTTCTTTATTGCTCTTTCCTTTGGCAATTTCCTTTAGGACGTCTAGCTCCCTTTTTGTTAAATCATCCAGTAAGTTTCTTTCCTGTTTCCCTCTAGATAGATTGGCTAGCAGATGGGAGGTGGCTTTAGGATGAAGCTGATTTTCTCCTCCCATGATCTTCTTGATGGAGGCAACGAGTTCATCGGGCTGGATGTCCTTTAATTGAAAGCCAGAGGCTCCCGCTTCAAGGGCAGGGATGACATGATCCTGGTCGGAGAAGCTGGTGAGCATCATGATATGGATGTTTGGATTCTCTTTTTTGATGATTTTTGTTGCCTCGACTCCGTTCATTTCTGGCATTACCAAGTCCATGAGAATGACATCGGGTTTTAAGGATTTCGCTAACTCCACGGCTTCCTTGCCATTTGCGCCTTCTCCGATAATATCAATTCCTTTTTGGGTGCGCAGGAAAAAAGCCAACCCTCTTCTAACGACATGGTGGTCATCAACAATTAATACACGTATGGTCACGTCAGTTTCCTCCTATAAGGGAATTCTAATTTGAATTTCTGTCCCGCTTCCTGGTTGGCTGCTTAATCGGAAGATTCCTTTCAGTGCTTCAGTACGAGATTTCATATTTTTTAATCCTAATGAGGGGATGGGGAGGTTTTCTTCATAAAGAAAGCCACAGCCTGTATCTTTAATCGTCAGTGTAACCTCATCTGGAGAGGTGTGGAAGATGAGCTTAGCTTTCGTCGTCTGGGCGTGTTTCTTACAATTGGCTAATGCCTCTTGTCCAATTCGCCATAATGCTTCCTCCACTTTGCCTGGAATGTTCGTCGCCCCGATTACTTGTGTTTCAATTTGTAAACCGAGTATTTCTGCATAGCTTCTTAACGCACTGACCAAGCCGTTCTCAAGTCCCTGTGGCCTTAGCTGCCATATTAATGCTCTCATTTCTCCGAGGGCCTCTTGGGCCATATCCTGAATATAGCTGAAGGTCTGTTTCATATCTTCCGGTTCTGACATTTCAACTCCGGCCCTTGCTGTCAGACTTAAGGAGAACAGGAGCTGATTCACAGAATCATGGAGATCTCGAGCAAGGCGGTTTCGCTCTGCAATCAGAGCCGTTTCCTGTTCGCGTTGGGTTAATTTCAGTCGTTTTAATGCCGTTCCAATTTGATAGGCAATTGCTTCAAGAAGGGCGAGTTCATTTTTTCGAAAATGGGTTTTATTCGGGGAGCCTACATTGAGGACCCCGAATCGTTCTTGCCCAGCACGGAGCGGGACGGTGGCGTGATGGGTTAAGCCACCGGTTTCCCCAGCTCCTTCCTCGATTACGTCCTCGATCCGTTTGCACTCAATGATATTTGTGGCCTTTTTCAATGTTTGATTATTATATTTATTGACGCACCAGCAATCGCCGTGGCACATTCTTTCTTTATTGTTTTGCGCTAGGGCAGGTGGAAGTGCCTCATCTGCAGCAAGATGGTGGCTGCCATTTTCATCGATCAAAAATATCCAGCCTGTTTGTAGACCTGTTACATGGAGAAGTTTTTTCAAAACAGAGCTTAGTGTAGGAATTGTGTCTGTTCCTTCATTAAGTAACTCCGCAATTTCCTTTAATATTGCCACGTCCTCATATTTTGCTTCCTCTGACATATTAGGCACCCCCGCTGTTTCCATCTATTGTCATTATATCTTATATCGCCCTTTTCCGATCAGTTTGGAGAAATTCAATGATATGGTTATTCGGCCCCTTATAAAATACAGTCTTCCATCCATTTTGAAGGGTGTAGGGCCCTTCTAAGATTTCCACGGAGGAAAATTGTTTCATCATTTCATTAAGGTTACTTACTTCGAAGCATAGATGAGTTGATTCCTGTTGGCCTTCGATTAATTCAATTCGAAAACCATGTAAGCACAAGAATGCGATTTCCTCTCCTATAAAGGAAAATCGGTTTTCGATTTCAAACCCCATTTCATTTTTATAAAAAGAAATAGAATCCTCTAGGTTTTGCACCTCCAAGCCAATATGATGGATTTGCATGGAATTCCCCCTCACAAAATTAGATTCATATCCCCGAATTCATGCCATAAATAACCCTTATCAATCGCTTGATGGTAGGCATGAAGTAAATGCTGTTCTGGTATAAAAGCAGTTAGCATATCGAGGTGGCTGGCCTTTGGTTCATGAAAGCCAGTAAGGATTCCGTCCACCACTTTTAAAGGGGTTTCCTCATTAATATAAAGATTGGTAAATCCAGATAGGTTGCCCGTTCTAGCCGCTGTCTCAAGAGCACGCACAACGGTTGTTCCAACGGCAATGACCCTTCCACCATCCGTTTTTGTTCTAACAATTTTCTCCATGGTAACAGCAGATAATTGATATTCCTCTTCGTTTTCTTCAGGCTTAAGCTCCCAATGTTCGTCGAAGTAGCTTAAACCTGTATGCAGTTGAATAAAATCAAGCCCAATATTCTTTTGCTTTAGCTTAAATAGCAGCTCCCAGCTAAAAGCTCTGCCTGCAGAAGGCATTTCAACTGAGCCGGGGTGGCTGGCAAAAACGGTTTGATAGTCATCCAATCCCCAAGGTTTTTCTATATATTCGTAGCGGATGGGCTCACCGATAGAGTAAATGATATTGTATAAATCGGTTCCCCTCTTATTAAACTGAATGGTTTTTAAAGGGGAATTCTCTTTTTCAGCAATGACGGTTGAGATTAATTCATCTGAAAAAAGAAGTTTGTCTCCCACTTTGATTGGATTGGCCATAATAAAGGCATCCCAAGTGTCCTCGTTTCTCCTTTTTGCCAACCGCACCTCCACATCCTGTGAAAGCTCGTTCCAGTCTCGTTTCCACTTCCCACGCAAAAGGGCAGGAATCGTACGACTATTATTTAAGATAATCAGATCCCCAGGCTGCAGATAATGAGAGAGATGGAAAAATCGGTCGTGGTTTACTTCACCCGTACACCGATTCAGTACCATCATTCTTACATGGTCTCGTCGTAGCCCCCTTTTTTCAGGGGGAAGGGTAGCATTTAATTCATTTGGTAGAAAGAAGTCCAAAGCTTTTGCTGGCATCATGATTCCTCCTCGTATAGTAAGTT
>DLCS01000287.1 GCA_002480735.1 Bacillaceae bacterium UBA7792
AAAACCCCTTTTTTGACCAAACTAGTTATCGTGGAAGATGTTACTCCCAAATACGCAACAAGCTCCCTTAGTTCCACGGATTTTTGATTAGCGATAAAATATTCAACCACAAGTTTTTGCTTTTCAGCATTTGCCGCCAGTGAATCCAGTATTCCTTGCAGCTCTTCAGGGTTTAGGCTTGGAGAAATAGCTTTCAGCTTTTTCTTCTTCACTCTTTCCTTCACTTCATAAACAACCTCAAGAGTGCCATTAAGGACCTCCTTATGCAGAAGGTTTAGATGATCGGTGACAGCTTCCCAAGGAATTTCAGTTTTTTGTTGAAATAATGGTCTAATCTCTTCTGGCAAATCATCAACTGGAGATATAAGCTTGATTTTTTTTTCATACTTTGCTTTTAAAGCAGGTGGCAGCATCACTTGATATGCGGAGATCTTATAGGAAAGTGTGTGCTCCGTTAACCAATCACCAAGCTTAAGAAGCTCGTCATTTAAGACAGGTGCGATGTCCATCGGTTCGACAATTTCCTTTAGTTCATCGAAATCGGATTTCTCATGAATCCCAACCACAAATCCTTGAATCTTGCGAGGACCAAAGGGCACCACTACTCTTATGCCTGGTTGAATGACAGTAGCTAGATGATCAGGGATATGATAATCAAAAGCCCGGTCCGTTTGCTTTGCGGGAACATCCACAATCACCTTCGCAATCATGATTGTTCCTCTAACATTTTATTTGCTTCTTGCAGCAACCTGTTTGCCACCTCATGCTTCGTCATAATCGGTAGGGGAATGATTGTCCCATCCTTCTTAAAGATCGTGACAATATTTGTATCCGTACCGAAGCCAGCCCCCTCTGCTTTAACATTATTGGCGACAATCATATCGGCATTCTTTTTCATGAGCTTGTCCTTAGCATACTTCTCGACAAGACTTGTTTCCGCAGCAAATCCTACGAGAATCTGAGTTGACTTTCTTTTTCCCAATTCCAATAAAATATCCTTCGTTCTTTCCAGCTCGAGAACCTCTTCTCCTGGCTTCTTCTTTATTTTTTCATCGTAGGACATCTTTGGGCGATAATCGGCCACAGCCGCAGTCTTGACAATAATATCAGCCGTTTCATAATGATTCATTACGGCGTTGAACATGTCCTCCGCACTCTCAACATGAATGACTTGTGCTCCCTTTGGCGCCTCAAGTGAGACTGGTCCTGAAATTAGCGTGACATCGGCACCTAATTCCATGGCTTGCTCAGCAATGCTATAGCCCATTTTACCTGTCGAGTGGTTGGTGATATAGCGAACAGGATCAATCTTCTCCCGTGTTGGGCCGGCGGTAATCAGCACCTTTTTCCCTGACAGAATGGAAGGCTTGGGCTTGAAAAAATCCTCCATTATCGCCACGATTTTTTCCGGCTCCTCAAGTCTTCCTTTTCCAACATACCCACAGGCAAGATACCCTTCGCTTGGTTCAATAAATTGATAGCCAAAATGGGCAAGGGTTTCGATATTCTTCCTAACCGCAGGATTCTCATACATATGGACATTCATCGCTGGCGCAATCCAGACTGGTGAAGTTGCAGCCAATAGAGTAGTCGAAATCATATCATCTGCAATGCCATTGGCTAATTTTCCAATGATGTTCGCTGTCGCTGGTGCGACCAAAATCAAATCCGCCCAATCAGCTAAGTCAATATGGGCGATGACCTTTGGGTCTTTCTCATCGAATGTATCCGTATAAACGGCATTTCTCGATAAAGCCTGGAAGGTCAACGGCGTGACAAATTTAGCAGCCGCTTCACTTAGAATGACTTTCACATCGACACCAGCTTGCGTAAGCTTGCTTGTTAACGCGGCTGCCTTATATACAGCAATTCCTCCGGTTACACATAGCAAAACCTTTTTTCCATGTAACATGTCATAGCCTCCGTTCGTAAGAAAACAACTTTCCTTTATTATGCTAGAATTGTCGGATCAATGCACCTGTTTTATATTCGAATCTTTATAACAAGACTGTACATAATCGAAGCTCTAACAAAAAAAGAAAAACAACCTATCGCTAGGTTGCTTCCATGTCCTATTCAGCCGCTTCCTCTTGATTAACAATCTTAAAGGTTAGTTTATCAGCATGAATTTCTTCTAGGGCCTTACCAACCTGCTTGTGTGACACATACTTTGTGAGGTAAGGCTTTTCATCCTGTTGGAGTCTGCGAGCTCGTTTGGCTGCTACAGATACCAATGAATATTTAGAATCAATTTTCGTTAAAAGTGAATCGATTGATGGATATAACATAAACTTAAACCTCCAGCATTTTCTTATATTTTGGCTCTACGCGTTCTCTACGTAGATGCTCAGCAATGACAATGGCATTGATGCGTTCTACAGCTAACTCAACCTTATCATTTTCCACAACATAATCATATAAATGCATCATTTCAATTTCTTCCTTGGCAGCATTCATCCGATTTCTTATGACGTCCTCTGACTCGGTTCCTCTTGTCACAATCCTTTGTTTTAGCTCAGACAGACTAGGTGGAACAAGGAAGATAAACAATCCATCTGGAAATTTCTCTCGAACCTGTCTTGCCCCTTGTACTTCAATTTCGAGAAACACATCTTTTCCTCTATTTAAGGTTTCTTGAACATAGTCAACTGGAGTACCATAATAATTCCCAACGAATTCCGCATATTCAAGCAGTTTTCCTTGCTTGATCAGTTCTTCAAACTCTTCTCTTGTCTTGAAAAAATAATCTACACCATTAACTTCCCCTTGTCTCGGTGCTCTCGTTGTCATGGAGATGGAGTATTCAAAAGCCGTATTTTCTTGCTCAAAGATGGCTTTTCGAACGGTCCCTTTTCCAACTCCAGAGGGCCCAGATAAAACAATTAATAACCCTTTCTCTTGCATAGTAAGTGCCTACCCTTCATCGATTGTATCATCTCGATCATTTAGTCGTGCTGCCACGGTTTCAGGCTGTACGGCGCAAAGGATAACATGGTCGCTATCCATGATGATCACAGCCCGGGTCCTTCGACCATATGTGGCGTCTATCAATACCCCACGATCTCTTGCATCCTGGATAATTCTCTTAATCGGGGCAGATTCAGGGCTCACAATCGAGATGATTCGGTTTGCAGAAACAATATTCCCAAACCCAATATTGATTAATTTGATGGACATGCTTCTCCTCCCATGGTCGATTATTTATTTTTACCATATCACGCTAATTCTAACCTTTTACTTTACTATTTTTGTACGGATAGAGGTTTTGAAATGGTCCTAATGCCGACCATTTCGCTTCATACTTCGCAAGAGCCTTTATTCAATATTTTGCACCTGTTCCCTCATTTTTTCGAGATAGCTCTTCATCTCTACCACTTCTTTGGCTATACCCGAATCATTCGCCTTTGAACCAATTGTATTAACCTCACGATTCATTTCCTGGAGAAGAAAATCCAACTTTCTGCCAATGGATTCATTCAGCTGCATAATTTTATAAAATTGGTCAATATGACTCTGCAGTCTTGTTAATTCTTCATTGATGTCCGCTTTCTCAGCAAATATCGCAATTTCACTAATGAGACGCGCTTCATCAATTAGGCCATTAGCAAAATCCTCTATCCTTTTCTGTAATCTCTGAGAAAATTGCTGAACGACCCTTGGAGCATATTCTCTAAGGAGCGGAAGCTTTTTCTCAAGCCCATCTAGCTGATTATGTATGTCTTCCTCAAGAATCTTGCCTTCCATTTCTCTCATTATTCTTAACTGCTTGGAAGCTTCCCCCACTGCAGCTAGAACAATGGCCTCTAATTCTTCATTCCCTGAATGATTTTCATCCACGGAAATGAGCTCCTCACGAGCAAGCAAGTCCTGAAGTGTTATTTTGCCATCAATATGATATTTTTCCTGGATTGTCTTTATGGATTTAACATACTCATCCAGCAGATGCCAATCTACGTTCACCATCGAGGTCAAACCGCCGGACCCAGTAACCGTCACATATACCTCCAAGCGTCCTCTGGCTACATACTCATTGATAATCTTCTTAATTTTATCCTCTATTTTGAGAAGCTGTCTTGGCATCCTCATCTGGTATTCTAGGAATCGATGATTGACAGATTTGACTTCAACAGTAACGGAGAAGTCTCCTGTTTCGACATTACTACGTCCAAACCCAGTCATGCTAACAATCATAGCAACACACCCAATTTAAAGATAAAAGGTAATA
>DLCS01000114.1 GCA_002480735.1 Bacillaceae bacterium UBA7792
ATACCAAGGTCTGGTGGTCGGATCATAATCAGCGGCAAGCCCTTCAGGTCGCGGCTGTATCGTGAAAGTTTTTGCCTCTGTCCCTAAATAGGCATACTGCATCATATCATTTTGACTCAAAAACCTCTGAAATAGAGTGTTTAGCTTTGTCGGATCACCAGAATAAAGATCATCAAATGAAGAAATGATGTTCAAATCGCTCTTAGCACGAGAAATAAGCGTTTGGACGGATTTCTTTACATTTTCTGTCTCATGATAAATAAGTGTCCCGGCATAATGCTCAGAGAAACCGTTTACATCTCGAAAAACATCCTCCGATAGCCCCTTTGTCAAGTCCTCCGTATGACTAGAGAGTGTCTGAAACGCAAACTGGGTAAAAATGGAGCTTACCGCAATCACTAATATCAAGGTTGATAATACACCAGCAATAAGCTTCGTACGTAGCTTCACAAAAAATTCCCCCTTAAACCCCTATAAAACTTATCTAATATACTTACATTATAAAGGAAAAAAGTCCTTACATTATTGAAAATTTGTCAAATATCCGACAATTTTCCTAAAATAAATTCTCTATAATTTCTACATAAAAAAAGCAGACTCTTATTGAATCCGCTAATTTTCTTCTTCAAAGAAATCGATCAATTCTTCGAAATTATGAATAACTTTAATGGGACTATGTTCACATTTCATATCTGCTGAATAAGGAAAAAACTCTAAATAAAAATCGGTCATTTGGCTTGATGTCATAACCTCGGTCTGGAAAATAAGCTCTTCCTCTAATCGTTGTGAATCTTTCATAAAAACCACCTTCCTTATCGCAAATTAAGGTTCATTTATTAATCAAGCTATTCATGGATTATGAACATTCATTACATTAAACGTGTAACAACAATTCTTAAGTCTATTTTAAAGCGAAAAAAGGCTTCACAACTTATATGGTTTTGACAGTTTATTGAAAAATAAAAAAACACTGGAGAAAACCAGTGTTAAAAGCTTAGATAAAAACCTTACGCATGCATGATATATTCATTAGCGAGCGGTAGTTCGATATAAAAGGTCGTGCCTTCTCCGAGGCGGCTGCGGATTTGAATATCGCCACCAAAGTCATGAATGATATTTTTGCAAATGATAAGACCGAGTCCCGTACCTGTTGTTTTCGTTGTGAAAAATGGAGTGAACAGGGATGCTATAGTCTCCTGCGGTATTCCACAGCCATTGTCATGGATACTAATCACCGAGTGAGCTCCCCTAATTTCAGTGCGCATGCATATTCTTCCTTGGATGCGTTCGGAGGCACGAATCGCTTCAAAGGCATTTTTCATCATATTAACTAAGACGGCCTTAAGTTGATACTCATCAATAAGAATGCTTGGATTATCTGACGAAGGCACCGTTTTGATCGAAATCCCTTGTAAGCTTGCCTCTCCTTCGTAAAGAAGGGCCATCTCCTCAATGAGCTTATTAACAGAAACAATTCTTGTTTCCTTTTTTTGAGGCTTTGCTGCATTAAGAAATTGAAAAAGAATCTTATTGGCTCTTTCGATCTCATCAAGAGAGATATCTGCATATTCTTCTTTTTGTATGTCAATTAAATAGGGCCTGACTAGCTGAATAAATCCCTTTATCGTTGTGAGAGGATTACGAATTTCATGAGCAATTCCGGCAGCTAATTTTCCTACACTCTCCAGATAACTAGATTGTAATGCAAGTTGATCATATTCCTTTTGCAGCTTTGCATATTCTTCACGGCTTTCCTTTAATTTCTGTTTGTACAAATTGAGTCTTCTTCTCATTCGATTTAATTGTTCAAATTGGTTCGTTGTCATTTTTCATCCATCCTTCATCAAAACGATCATTGATTAGTATCATGTTTATGGCGAAAAATATCAGAATATGCATAAGTTTGCAAAGTTAGGTCTGTTTTCATATAGTGAATTTTTCCTATTTTCAGATTCCTATACATTTAGTATACAAAAAGACCTAAATTTTATCAATAAAGAACAAAAATATCTTTTTTTCGAACGAACTAAACAATATGAACATAAGAAAAACTAGGCAGTCGATCTGCCTAGTTGTTTAAATCCATTTTACTTTTGGTTCAGTTTTATTCTTTATGCGCCCGATATTCGCTCGATGGCGGTAAATAACAAAGGTTGCTAAAATTGTGACAACGATAATGAGAGGGAGATCCCTTGTAATTAAAGAATAAATGAATGCCGCTACTGCAGCTACCATCGAAGAAAGGGAAACGTACTTTGAAAGATACAAGCAAACCATAAATACCCCAACCAAGACGAAAAATAGAACGGGGTTGTAGCATAATAGAACTCCACCAGAGGTAGCGACCGCTTTGCCACCTTTAAATGAGGCAAAGATCGGAAACATATGTCCAATAACAGCTGCCACACCTGCAATCAATGGGTGTAATTCAGGATAAAATAATAGAGGGAGAGCTGTTGCTAGTGTTCCTTTCAAAATATCCGCTAAGGTAACAACGAGACCTGCTTTTACTCCTAATATCCGAAAGGTATTTGTAGCTCCTAGATTTCCGCTGCCATGTTCGCGTATATCAATCCCTCGAGTCAGTTTTCCCGCAATGAGACCTGAGGGGATTGAGCCCAATAGATAAGATAAAATAAGGATAGTAGTAACAATCATGCATTTTACTCCTTTACTAGAAGGACTGGTTCCATTTTTATAGTGTTTATATTGTAACATGGTTGATTCGTAAAACTCCATATTCAAAAGGAAATCGAGCGAAAAAAATCCTACACCCCCATTTTATACCAAAAAGACAAAATGAAACCTTCTGGATGAAATTGTCGTTTAGTTATATGGGGAAGGCTATAAATTTCGAAATTTTCCTTTTCAAGGATAGATTCATTCGTTACGATTAAGAGAGAGAGGAGAAGTGAAATGGCTCGAGTTGAATACCATAAAAAGAAAACTTTCAAAAAAGGGTGGATCTTCGGCGGCCTGTTCATCGCCCTTTGTTTGGTTATATCTAGTATTCTATTATTTTTATACCCATTTGCATCGAAGGAGAAGGTACCGTATTTTTCAGGAAGCAACCCGATTCTCTTTGAAGGGAAACAGGTCGGGAATGCTCTTATAGATGGGGAAAGCGTCTATGTTCCACTAAGCTTCATGCAGGAAAAGATTGATGATGGAATCATTTATGATGAAAAGTCCCATTCCATTATTATTACGACTGCAGATAAAGTTGTACAAATACCCACGGAATCCTTAACCTATTATGTCAACGAAAAACCCGTCAAGCTTCATTTCTCACCGATAAAGGATGAAGCAGGAGAGCTATATTTGGCATTGGAACCTATTCTAGCCTATTACCCGATTCAATATTCTATTCTTAAGGATACGAATGCCATTTGGATCCAAAAGGATGGCGAGGGGCTCACCTATGGAACCATCAAAGGAAAGGATGTCAATGAGGAGAAGCTCCGTTTAAGGACAGATGCAACCCTTCAATCCTCCTACACCGTTCAATTAAATGAGAGCGATCAGGTGTATATCGAGGGTGAAAAGGAAGATTACTATTTTGTTCGAAACAAAGCTGGAGTGGCAGGTTATATCCATCAAAACCTCGTCAAACAAGGGAAAAAGGAAGAAATCATGGTGAAAAGAGAACAAAAGCAAGCATCCCTTCCGAAAATTGATGGCCCGATTCAGCTAACCTGGGAAGCCGTTTATACAAAAAATCCGAGTACGGACAAGATCCCACATATGCCAGGAGTGAATGTTGTTTCACCAACCTGGTTTGAATTAGCAAATGAAAGCGGGGATATTAAGAACCTAGGTTCATTGTCCTATGTCAATTGGGCTAAGGGGAAGGGCTATCAGGTTTGGGGACTATTTTCCAATGCCTTTGATCCCGATTTAACGTACAAAGCATTTAAGGATTTTGAGACAAGGCAAAAGATGATCCGTGAACTCCTTCATTATAGTCAAATGTATCATTTGGACGGGATTAATGTAGACATTGAAAATGTCAATCCAGAACACGGCCCACTAGTCACACAGTTTATTCGTGAGGCCACACCTTATTTTCATGAGGCAGGACTTATCGTCTCCATGGATATCACTTTTATCGCAGGCGGTAATTACTCTGCCTTCTACGAAAGAGAGAAGCTTGCAAAAATTGTCGATTATTTAGCTGTAATGGCCTATGATGAGCATTGGGGGTCCTCACCTAAAGCAGGCAGTGTGGCTAGCCTTCCATGGGTGGAGAACAATCTTCAAAAGCTTTTAGAACTGGTACCGAATGAAAAGCTCATTCTTGGAGTTCCGTTATACACAAGGCTTTGGGAGGTCAAGGATAGTGGGGAAGTTTCATCCAAGGCGTTGTCCATGGCAGAGGTGAAGGAGTGGCTCGAAACTCATCAGCTAACGCCGGTCTATGACGAGGCGAGCGGACAAAATTATGCTGAGCTCTATGTCGCTGAGGAGCAAGCGACCTACAAAATTTGGCTCGAGGATGAACTATCTTTAAAAAAGAGAGTGGAGATCGCATCAAAATACGAGCTTGCTGGGGTCGGCAGCTGGTCCAGATATTTCGCTGATGAAACAGCTTGGGTCGCTTTGAATATGAAGAGTCAAGTAACACAAAAATAGTTTCAAAGGGCTGGGAGCTTATCCTAGCCCTTTGTATTTGGAATTTTATTTAAATGTCCTGTATGATGGTAAGGTACATTTTTTAAGTGAATGGAAGATGCATATGAAGACAACGATATCAGGCTTTCAGTGGATGGCGTTTATGATTGCAGGATCCATTGTTGCCCCCATTGCCATTGCCGACCTATTTGGTCTATCACCAGTTGAAACAACTGGTCTTGTTCAAAGAACGATGTTTGTACTCGGTCTTTCAAGCCTCTTACAGGGGTTGGTTGGACATCGCTTACCCATTAACGAAGGGCCAGCTGGATTATGGTGGGGGGTTTTTGCAATCTATGCGGGCCTTAGCACAACGCTTTTTTCCTCCAACATGGAAACACTAAGAGGACTGGAAGGAGCGATGATTGTAAGCGGGGTCGCATTCATTCTATTAAGCCTCTTCAAGCTGATCCAAAAGGTAGCAACCCTTTTTACCCCAGTAGTATTGGGTGTCTATTTGCTATTACTTGTCTTACAGCTAAGCGGCTCCTTCATTAACGGAATGCTTGGTGTTGGCTATAGACAGGATGGTGTAGACTTACCAATCGGACTGTTTTCTTTAATTCTCATTTTATTTACGTTTTATCTATCGAGACATCGAATTACTTGGGTAAGTCAATATTCCATCTTGATTAGTTTGGCAGCTGGATGGCTTATTTTTTCATTACTCGGGTTTTCAAAACCAATTGAATTTCAAACGGATAAGCTGATTCATTTGCCTACGTTTTTTGAATTTGGTCGTCCGATCTTTGATTCCGGGATGATCACAACGGCGATATTCGTGACGATGCTTTTGTTAACAAACATGATCGCCAGTATTCAAGTGGTGGACGATATTGTTTCCAAGAGCGAAAAGCAGGAAGGAAGAAAAGTCAGCTACTCAAGAGCAGGCTTCGTTTCGGGGATAAATCAGCTGCTCGGCGGTAGTTTCTCAGCGATTGGCCCAGTACCAATATCTGGGGCAGCTGGATTTATTGCAACCACCAACTTGACATCCATCTTGCCCTTTTTACTTGGTTCGATATTTATCCTGATCTCCAGTCTATCGCCACAGATAATGACCATTTTTGCGGCATTGCCAACACCGGTTGGCTATGCTGTAACCTTCGTAGTATTTGCAAATATGATTCGCCTGTCATTTTTTCAATTTGATCAGGAAAAGGATACGGATCGTATTCGCCTAGTGATTGGGATTTCATTAATGATCGGTGTAGGGGCGATGTTTGTTCCATCTGCCGCTTACAAGGATGTTCCACCGATTTTGACATCCCTGCTGAATAATGGACTTGTTCTTGGATCATTGACCGCCATTATTGTCGATCAATTAACCAGAAAAAACCGCAAATCCAAATAATGCTAGAAGTTTCAATCTATTAAAAGTAAAATAAAGATTAACTGACAGTTCAATGATTGGAGGAAATTAAAGATGACAATCGAAAATCCAAGTCGTGAGGAAATCGGAAAATTGTTGAAAAAGGCAAAGAGAATTGCAGTCGTTGGTTTAAGTGGAAATCCTGAAAGAACCTCCTACATGGTCTCGAAAGCGATGCAGGATGCAGGATATGATATTATCCCTGTTAACCCTACGGTTGATGAAGTCTTGGGAGTCAAGGCTGTAAAGAGCCTGAAGGAAATCGAAGGCCATATTGATATTGTCAATGTGTTTCGTCGCCCTGAGCATTTAATGGATGTGGCGAAAGAGTTTGATGAAATTGATGCTGACATCTTCTGGGCTCAGCTTGGGATTGAAAATGAAGAAGCGTACCAATTTTTGAAGGAAAAAGGCTACACAGTCATCATGGATCGCTGTATTAAAGTCGAGCATGCATTGACCAAATAGAAACTGTCGAGAGCGCTCGACAGTTTTTTTCCTGTTTTTCTATGACATGACTAGATTTTCGTAATGGTCCAAGTATCGATCTTTCCTTTAAGGATAAGTTAATTTCGCTCACATGGAGTTGCCAAATCGAGATATTTATATAAAATAGGCAATAGGCTTTTCTTTTCATTCATTTTCCTTAAGGGTGATCGATCACATAGTCTAGAAAAATGTTTTATTAAGATTGCTTTTAATATGTTAAAATAGAACATAGAACACTTGTTCTAATCGTAAAAATGCTGGAATTGAAAGGATTTTCGGATCTTTTCTAGAATAGATTTACATGTGACAGCAGTTGTTTGTAGCAAATGAAAGGGGTAATTTCGTGGCAAGAAGTCAGAATAACTATGAATACAATGATGATGCCATCCAGGTGTTAGAAGGGCTTGAAGCCGTTCGCAAGCGTCCTGGAATGTATATCGGAAGCACGGATACTAGAGGGCTTCATCATTTAGTATATGAAATTGTCGATAACTCGGTTGATGAAGCATTGGCTGGGTTTGGAGACCAAATTACTGTCAAAATACATAAGGATAATTCCATTAGCGTTCAGGATAAAGGCCGCGGTATGCCAACGGGCATGCATAAGCTTGGAAAACCAACGACTGAAGTCATTCTAACGGTTCTTCATGCTGGTGGTAAGTTTGGACAGGGAGGCTACAAGACAAGTGGTGGGCTACATGGTGTTGGGGCCTCTGTCGTTAATGCCCTATCCGAATGGCTCGTTGTCAAAATTAAGCGAGATGGATTTGTATATGAACAGCGCTTTGAAAACGGCGGAATTCCAGTGACCACGTTAGAAAAGGTTGGAAAGACCCATCAAACGGGAACAACCATTCACTTTAAGCCTGACCGTACGATTTTTTCAACAATTACTTATAATTATGAAACCTTATGCGAGCGTCTTCGTGAATCTGCCTTTCTCTTAAAGGGATTAAAAATTGAAATTATTGATGAGAGAAATGAAGCGAAAGATGTGTTTTATTATGAAAATGGCATTGAAGCGTTTGTCGAGTACTTGAATGAAGAGAAAGACGTCTTGCATCCAGTTGTGAGCTTTGAAGGAGAAAATAGTGGCATAGAGGTCGATTTTGCCTTCCAATTTAATGACGGCTACTCAGAAAATGTGCTTTCCTTTGTTAATAATGTACGTACGAAGGATGGAGGAACCCATGAAGTCGGTGCGAAAACCGCAATGACCCGTGCCTTTAATGAATATGCACGAAAGGTCCATCTCCTCAAAGAAAAGGATAAGAATCTTGATGGTGCTGATATTCGTGAAGGACTTTCGGCAATCGTGTCCGTTCGTGTGCCCGAGGACCTTCTTCAGTTTGAAGGGCAAACAAAGGGAAAGCTTGGTACGAGTGATGCACGCTCAGCTGTCGATTCGGTGGTGTCTGAGCATCTGTCCTATTTTTTAGAGGAAAATCCCGACATCAGTACTCTTTTAATTAAGAAATCGATCAAGGCTTATCAGGCTCGAGAGGCAGCAAGAAAAGCACGGGAGGAAGCAAGAAGTGGCAAAAAGCGGAGAAAAGGGGAAACCCTTTTATCTGGAAAATTAACACCAGCCCAGTCACGGAATCCTCAGCGTAATGAATTATATCTTGTCGAGGGGGACTCTGCCGGCGGATCTGCAAAGCAAGGGAGAGACCGCAGATTCCAAGCTGTACTGCCACTTCGCGGTAAAGTTATTAATACAGAGAAGGCAAAGCTTGAAGATATTTTCAAAAACGAAGAAATCAATACGATCATTCACACAATTGGTGCTGGAGTGGGTAATGATTTTACGGTAGAGGATTGTAATTACGATAAAGTAGTTATTATGACCGATGCTGATACGGACGGTGCTCATATTCAAGTGCTCCTGCTCACCTTTTTCTACCGTTATATGAAGCCGCTAATTGAAGCAGGCAAGGTCTTTATCGCCCTCCCACCCTTATATAAAGTGAGTAAGGGAACAGGGAAAAAGGAAGTCATCGAGTATGCGTGGAGCGATGAGGATCTTCAAGCTGCGATTAAAAAGGTAGGAAAGGGCTATATGATTCAGCGCTATAAAGGACTCGGTGAAATGAATGCGGACCAGCTTTGGGATACGACGATGAATCCTGAAACAAGGACATTAATTCGCGTTCGCATTGATGACGCTGCGAGAGCAGAAAGACGGGTGACGACCTTGATGGGCGATAAGGTTGAGCCGCGCCGAAAATGGATTGAATCAAATGTTGCCTTTGGTTTGGAAGAGGACGGAAGTATTTTGGAAAATGAAAACATATTTATCGAAGAGG
>DLCS01000165.1:0-6451 GCA_002480735.1 Bacillaceae bacterium UBA7792
CAAAGCAGTTGTTCATGTAGTCTATCTTTAGAAACAACGGAGAAAAGTGCTGCTCACCCTATGCGTATCGCACGCCTAGTATGAAACGGAATGGCCGGTACTAAGGACATTCCAGAACCACAATCCGTGCGAAAACAGCCTTACAAAAAAATCACCTGCTTTTGAATCGAGATTATTGATTATTAACATTAAAGTCATAAGACATGTATACTTAGGTATCTAATAATTATTTATATAAGCTGATAAAATAAACCAGCTTGAGTATCAAACCATAACAATTTGCCATGTTTACGTTTCGGGATACGTGTTTGTAGACTCCACTCAGGGTACTGTTTAATAATCTGAACTTGATCACTAGTGGCAAAAGCAATAAATGAGATATAATGTTCTTTTGTCATCGGGTGATCGCTAGAAATAAACCACTCATTATCGATTTCTGTGATTGATAGTTTTTCTTCATCTGTTGCTTTCTTCGGTTCTAATAGTTCTAACTTTCTCCCACAGCAAGATACGGTTATATCCCCAGTTGCTAATCCTATGTTATTACATGATGGGCAGACAAAATAATTCGACTTTTTCATATTTCCTCCTACAAATTCATTCGACGATATTTCACCATCTAAAATATTTTCTATATTGACTCCGAGTAAGGTAGATAAGCTTGGCAATAGCGTAACATCTGGACAGCCATATCCACGTTCCCACTTGGAGATTGTTCGATCAGAAATATTCATTTGATCAGCTAATTGTTTCTGTGTTAGTCCTTTTTCCTTCCGCAAATGATAAATTAACTCTCCAACTTTGCGATTATTCATCAATTTCGCCTCCTGCTCTATTTACATTTTAGAGGTCTATATAATTAGTAGCAACAAACGCTCCGTAGAGTTAAACAAAAATGTGAAAGCTTGTGTAAGGGGTGAGAGGGTAAAACCCTGTTGTTGCTGGCATTTAATATTGCAATTTAAGATTTTTATAGAGACTTATGGAACTTTGACAAATTTTGAAAATGTTGTTGACTATTCAGTTGAACTGTATTATTTTATTATTAAGTTGAACTATATAGTCGAACTGAATAGAGGGTGAGGATATGAAGCATAAATTATTACCGTTATCGGAAACCATGCACTATATTTTATTAGCTCTGCGTGAGCCACTCCACGGCTATGCCGTAATGCAGAAGATTGAAAAGATAAGTAATGGCACTGTTATTTTAGCAGCTGGTACATTATACGGTGCGATTGAAAACTTGAACAAGCATGGTTGGATTGAACCTGTTGGAGAGTCGGGTCGGAGAAAAGTCTATATGATAACTGCGGAAGGAAGGGCCATTTTGAAAATGGAACAAAACCGGTTATTGCATATTTTATCCTTGTACGAAGGAAGTGAATCAAATGAAGAAGTTTAAGATATTTTTTGATATTGAAAAAGAGGAGCAATGGCTGAACGAGCAATTACAAAAAGGCTATCGTTGTACAAATATTAGTGGATTAGGAATATACACTTTCGAAAAAACAGACAAGAGACATGTGATCCGACTAGATTATCAAGATTATTTTTCAAAGAAAAAGTTCAAAGATTACAAGGGGATATATGAGGATTTCGGTTGGAGTTATATAAATGGCTCCTGGCTTGGTGGAATTCGATATTGGCAAAAAGAAGATGATGCTCAAAATGAAATCTTCTCGGACCGCCAATCAAAGAGTAATTATTATAAAAGGTTGATGGGTTATTCATTTTGGTTGGGTATGCTGTGTTTGGCTGCTTCTTACATGCCTTACAAGGATTCGGGATTATATCATGAAGGTCTTTGGGGTATGAAAGGTTCATTATTTTGGAAGGCATTTTTATTTGAAACTCCATTTGCCTTTTTGAAGTTCCTTCCCGTCCTTATGGTTGTTTTCTTTGGTACCAGTTTCTATAAAGCTTATCGAAAGTACTCGATGTTAAAAGAAAAATAATGCGCAGAGGGTAATACCTACAGTGATCTTGGTAATATTGTTATAACTGTATGCTTCCCTTAGGTGTGAGGAAGGAATGGTTAACGATTTTATCGTTTGTTAAGACGGCACACCCCGTAATAACAGCATAAAACCATAAACTGTTTTGATTAAGGAGACTAATGGCCTTGGATGCAAAAAGTATTAAATTCTACGAATTCGGAAGTCCTAAAGATGTGCTAAAAGTTGAATATAAAGCTATTGAGCCACCAAAAGATAATGAAATTCTTGTCCGTATGGTTGCCCGCCCAATAAATCCCTCTGACTTAATACCAATTAGAGGATCTTATTCGCACAGAATATCTTTACCTAATATTCCAGGTTATGAAGGAGTAGGTATAGTAGCAGAAATAGGTCCTTCAGTATCTAAAAATCTTATTGGTAAACGTGTATTACCCTTGCGTGGGGAAGGCACGTGGCAAGAATTTGTAAAAACATCAGTAGAATATGCCGTGTGCATACCTGATACTATTGATGATTTTACGGCAGCACAGATGTACATAAATCCAATTACCGCATGGGTGGTTTGTACAGAAGTATTAAAATTAAGACCGAATGATGTTGTATTGGTTAATGCTTGCGGATCTGCTATTGGACATATTTTTGCTCAATTAGCTAAGATTATCGGTTTTCGATTGATTGCAGTAACGAGAAATAATAAATATACAGAAGATTTACTTCATCTTGGCTCTTCCCATGTAATAGATACTTCTAAATTTCCGCTTCATGAAACAGTTATGGAATTAACAAATGGAAAGGGGGCAGACGCTGCTATTGATTCCATTGGGGGTTCATGTGGAACTGACCTGGCTTTTTGTGTTCACTCTAATGGGAACTTTATAACGATTGGTCTTTTATCGGGGGTACAAGTAAACTGGGCCGATATTGTAAATAAAGCCAAAGTGAAAGCGAATCTATTTCATTTACGGAATTGGAATAAAAATGTTTCGGCAGATAAATGGCAAGAAACTTTTCATCATGTAATAAGGCTAGTAGCTGACAAAAAACTACGTTTGATGACGGTAGATTCTCAATATGATTTATCGGATGTAAAAAAGGCTATCGATGCTGTTGAATCTTCTAAAATAACAAAAGGGAAAGTATTTTTAACAAGCTACCTGAGTCAGCAGATTTTATTATAAAGGTCATTTAGACACGAATGTATGATATGAACTTTTAAAGTAAATAGATAACTGTTGAAAAGGGATATTAGCAATACTATTAACAATTATGTCCTACGTGATAAAATAAATATAAATACTTTTGGAGGTGACTTAGAATGAAGTGGGAAGAGGTTCGTCAAGCTTTTCCTGAGCAGTGGGTTTTGATTGAAGCTGTACAAGCTTATACAAATGAGGAAAGTGAACGGATTTTAGAAGAAGTTGCTCCTCTAAAGAAATTTTCTAATTCCCCAGATGCCATGAAAGCTTATCAAGAACTTCATCGGGGTAATCCTACCCGTGAACTCTATGTGCTTCATACCAATCGGAAGGACCCCCATATTATTGAAAAAAAATGGGTAGGTGTGAGGCGATAGTGAAAAAGCTAATCATTGATGACGGACTACTAATTACAGATATGGAAATAACTTTTAAAGGAAAGTCATTACAGCTTAAGCGTGTCTTGGTTGACACAGGGTCAGGCAGCACGATTATTTCAACAGATTTAGATGGGATTATTGGACTCGACTTTTTGCAACAAATTAGGGCCATCATTAATATAGACAAACTAACAATAGAGTTTAACTGAGAAGGCAAGCGTAGACGATTTTCTATACTTGCCTTTTTTATGGTCTTTAAATAATAGTAGAATATTACATATCTACCGAATTTGCACTTCGGGTTATAAATCCCACCGCAATTGTCCACCTTCATCGGAATGTTTATGTATCAATTTGGTTGGATTTGGGTTATTATTTAAGGGAATGTATGTTCTTATTTATGAGGGGGAGTATGGTTGATGTGGAAAAGAATAGAGTGTATTGCAATTTATACAGAAGACCTTGAAAAATCGGTGGATTTCTATCAAATGTTAGGTTTAACAAAAGCATGGGAAGTATTTCAAGACGAAGAAAAACAGTGGAAACTTATTGGTATGAAGTTTCCTGACGGGAATTCAGAGTTAGTATTAAAGAATAACCCTAATTTAGATTTTGCCGAAACGGAGATTGTTTGTGAAGATGTTCGGCAGACTTATGAAACATTGAAATCTAATTCTGAAGTTCAGTGGATTCGTACTCCTTTCCCTAATTCTTTAGGTGGTCATGTGGCTGTCATGCAGGCACCAGACGGAAATGTCTTTGTTCTAGTAGGTAAATAAAGTAAGGAAAATAAAGGGTGCATTATCCAAGCAGTGTTATTCAACAAACGAAGAGGTTCAATTAAACTGGGATTTTTGAAAAGTAATAGCCGAAATAATAAAGACCATCTATTATATTCGAAACAATAGATGGTTTTGTGCAATTTATATTATCTTAAAGGTTGGCAGCATAAACTGCCTTCACCATTTTCAAGAGCAGACTTTAAGCTACTTAGAACCCCTGACCATGCCATTTGATGCCATTCAAATGCTTCTTTCCAATTAACATCTTCTTTAAATCCTTTATGTTCAACAATGACTTTTGTAGATTTGGTATCAACTGGTTCAAAACTAACATTTACAGTAGTTAGCTCATTTTCACTATTCATTATAGATTCAAATTGATCTGGGCCTTTCCAAGTGAATTGTAATTCTTTTTCCTCAACAAGTTTAATAATCTTGCAACCTTTTGTATTCATACCCGTTTTATTTCCAGGAACAAAATAAAGTTCATATGCTCCACCTTCTACAGCTTCTACGACTGTTTCAGGTGCGAACCATTTTGCAACTCGTTCAGATATTGTCCAAGCATACCAAACTAAATGTAACGGGGCATTAATTGTAACCTCATTAATAATTGTTCTATCATTTGTAGTGGTTGTCATAACAAATCCTCCCTTTGGAAATATTTCCATTTGTAGAATACCATTAATAGAGATTTGAATAAAGAATTTTCTGATTCATCCAAAAAGGAAGGCTGTGAAGTTTTGTAAACAGAGCACGTCTGCGAGGGTTTACGAACGAAGGCTCACCCTTTTTACTCATTCAAATTGAGTTTGATTTGCAGGATTATGCTTTTGTCTAAAAGAATAATCATATTTAAGAATACAAGGAGGTAAGGAAATGAATAGAATAGGGTGGCTTTGTTTAGGAGTCGCAGGTTGTCTATTTTTATGGGCTATTTCCCTTTTTGGAAGTGGTTTCGGATATTATAATTCACCGATTGATGGATGGTTGTATGTAAAGTTTATGGGGGAAATTGTTAAAGTAACAACCATAGAAGAGTTGAATAAGTATGCATACTTAAATATGGGATTAAGTGGTATCCTCGCATTTCTCGCTTTTTACCTTTACCGACAGTTTTTAAGACTTGTTCCAGAGAGAATGTAATTTTCACTAAATGGGGGCGGTAGCTGAACAAGGCTGGCGCTTCTTTTACTATTGGAGGAGGTTAGTACGATCATAAATTGCTAGTTTGGATGCTAAAATAACAATCACAATAAGTGAAACCTATATCAGGGGCACCCCGTCAAACTTAAAGGCGGGAGGAGAAAAGTGAGAAAAATAATAAAAATTCTATTAAGCATAAGTTTCGTCATCTATTTATTAGCATTGGTGGTTCTATTGTTCTTAGGGACAAGAGGTTTTTTCTGGTCAGATCAATCATTGATAGACTATATTAGGAGCTCTTCAAATTTTGTTCCATTTAAAACAATCAGTTTATATATAACCGCATTGTTTGATGGGAGTATGAATATGGATATACCAATAAAAAATCTCTTTGGTAATTTCCTTATGTTTTTGCCAATGGGAATTTACTTACCCTATTACATAAAAAAGATTAACAAAGTAAGTAGTTTTGTGGTTACAATGGTTCTACTATTCTTCGTTATCGAATTGGTACAAGTGGTCACAAGAAGAGGAAGTTTTGATATTGATGATTTAATTCTTAATTTGTTAGGAGCTTTGATAGGTTTTGCTATTTGGGGAACAAAAACTGTTCAGAAGGTATTGAAAAAATTGGATTCTAAGGGAATAAGCAAGAGACTTTTAATAAATCGATAACAACTCTGCTAAAAAGCGTACTGAAAGGTACGCTTTTTATTTTGGGCTCATAAAATCAAACGATTAATATATGTAATGAAAATCAAAAAAATTAATGATAAAGTGTTGACAATGATCAAGTCTATGTGATAAATTTACCTCGAGTTAAAGATATTTGAACTCAAGTAAATCAGAACTCATATTTTTTTGGTTATATATCTCGAATTCGAGGTAAAAATAAAAAACAAATTGGAGGAATTGAAAATGGCAAAGTGGACAGTAGATCAATCACATTCACAAGTAGGTTTTGAAGTAAAACACATGATGGTATC
>DLCS01000165.1:6589-9314 GCA_002480735.1 Bacillaceae bacterium UBA7792
AAAGTAAAAGGTCAATTTGATTCTTATACAGCAGACGTAGAAGCAGAAGATTTATTAGATTTAACAACTGCTACCATCGCATTTAAATTTGACGTAGCGAGCATTAACACAAGAAGCGAAGATCGCGATAATCACTTAAAATCAGCTGATTTCTTTGATGTAGAAAACAACCCAACAATTGATTTCACATCTACAAGCATTACGAAAGATGGGGATGACTACAAAGTAACTGGTGATTTAACAATCAAGGGCGTGACCAAGCCAGTAACATTCGATGTTGAGTTTGGTGGAAAAGGCACAAACCCATGGGGTGTTGAAGTTTATGGGTTTGAAGCAGCAGCAAAAATTAACCGTGAGGAATTCGGTCTTACATGGAACGCAGCACTTGAAACAGGTGGCGTCCTAGTTGGAAAAGATGTAAAAATCAAAGTGGAATTAGAAGTAAATCCAGCCGCATAATGTAGGAACAAATTGATAGGGATGATGCTGAATGGAATTTGTACATTTCAGCATCATCTATCTGTTTAATGGAGTGATACGAATGGATCTAACGAACAAAGAATTGAAAGCCGTAACTGTTATACTTCGTTCCTCCCAAGCGATTCAAGAAGTTATTCGAAAAGATGTAGCCAATTACGGATTAAACCCTACGGAATTTTCCGTTCTAGAGCTGTTGTATCATAAAGGTGACCAGCCCATCCAAATGATTGGAAAGAAGGTTCTTATTTCAAGTGGTAGCATCACCTATGTGATAGATAAGTTAGAGAAAAAGAATTATGTCAGACGTCAAGGATGTCCAGAGGATCGACGTGTTATCTATGCGGTTTTAACAAATGAAGGTAAAGCATTAATGGATGAAATTTTTCCACAACATGTCATGAAAATTGGACAAGTATTTGATGAATTAAGTGCTGATGAGCTCAATCAAATGGTTGCATTATTAAAACGAGTGGGTTATCGAGCAAAGAAACAGTAGATTTTTTTTATAGAGAAGTCTCAAATTCAAGATACTTTAATTGGAGGGATTATTGATGAATGCACTAAAAGGTCTACATCATGTTACAGCAATCACTAGTAGTGCAGAAAAGATTTATGATTTTTTCACATTTGTATTAGGTCTTCGGTTATTGAGACTCCCACGTCTAAAGACGCAAGCCCTAAACCTTACGATTTAGCGGGTGGGATTCCTGAGTGACTAAGCGTTCGCAGTCCATTTCTGTTTTGAACAGTCCTCAAGGTGAGGGCATCCCATTGCCCCTCCTAAGACAGTGCATTTAGCATCTTAGGCTGATTGACTATTACCACCAATCACAGGTGCATATCGAATATTCATAGCACCGATTATGTCTCTATGTTTCTCGAATCCACATGTACACTTGTACCTTCTGTCTTGTGCTTTATTTCTTTCGGAACATTTAGGGCATGTTTGACTTGTATATGCAGGATTCACATACTCAACCTTAATACCTTCTAAATTAGCTTTGTATTCAATGAATTGCGATAGGCGATAGAATGACCATGAATGCAAATTCTTTTCGTTTTTACGACTGGTTCTTGTCGTCTGTCTGATATTCGCTAATTGTTCTAAACGAATGACAGAAATCTTATTTTCCTTAGCAAAATTAACAATTGCACGACTTATTTTATGGTCTTGATCTTCCATCCAACGCTGTTCTTTATTTTTCGAATTACGGATAGCATTTAACTTTTTCTTTTTTCCTAATGCTTTACGATCAGAACGAAACTTTCTCTTTTTGAATTTGTTTTGTCTTCCATTCCCAAAGAAGCGTACCTTTTCATCATCTGTTACAGCAACAGCAGGTACTTTTAATCCTAAATCTACTCCCATGACTTTCACACCTGTTCCTTGAACCGTAGGAATAGTGACAGAAATTTGGGCAATCCACTTATCTGACTTTTTCGTGATGCGGAGTGTACCCAATTTATGTTTAAGCAAATCAAAATTTCGATTATCTTTATCAACTAACAAGGCACGAATAGGCGTTTTCTTCGCTTTCCCATCAATCATGATCGGCAGTGAAATATGAGTGAAGTTAAAAGAGTAGTTTTGATTATTCCAAATACACATGGGTTTCTTCAACACTGGAACCACTTTAAACTTAGATTTCTTCGCTTTCTTAAAAACACTTTTTGCATCTTTGATCGCTTGGTTTTTCAATGCACTTGGCAGAGATGCATCAATGTTTTTACTGGACTTCTTGGTGCTTTTATTTTCTTTTACCATTTCAGCTATCAGATCATTAATCGTTGAAATGTATGTATGGCTCATTTCAGTCAAAGTCAAAGCTTGCTCTTTTGTAGGTAGCAACTTAATTTTTACAGTGATGGTTTGCGACATGGTTTCACCCCCTTGTTTTTTGTTGCTCCACATATCGTTTTATGGTTTGACTCGATACATTTCCTGCCGTAGAAACAAAATAAGAACGTGTCCATAAACTCGGCAAATGTCGTAGGTGCGGAAATTCTTCACGCAGCTGTTTAGATGTCACTCCTTTGATTTTCGCCATGATATTCGCAGGACTTAACGTTGGCAGTGCATTTAGAAACATGTACGCATGGTCTTTGTCACATTCTAAGGCTACCACTTTTATTTTCAGCGATTCACATATTTCGTGGACCATTTCTTTAAATCTTTGTTCTACTTTGCCATCAAGAAATATTTTCCTTCTGTAGCGAGGGCAAAATACAAAGTGATAGTTTATTA
>DLCS01000165.1:9430-19534 GCA_002480735.1 Bacillaceae bacterium UBA7792
GATAGTTTATTAATGAAACGGTTGTGTTTGTTCTTCTATATTCTTCCATGCTTCTATTTTATTAGTTTACGATCACAACTGCAACAAATATATATAAAAGATAGTGAAATTTTCAAATACTTGAAGCACCATAAAACCTTACGGTTAAATGTGGTACTCCGTATTTGACCTCACAATCATCCCATGTCTAAAGACGGTCTGCGACCTGCATAGGCTTTCTCGTTCGGAAAATCTGTAATAGAGTGAGATTTATATTTCGGTAAAATACCACAACTACGGGAAGTGTAGTCTTTAAAAACCGGGAATCGGGTGAAAATGGTATCCGAACCAGATATTGACAGATGAATGATTGTAATTTACAGTAAATTCAGAATGTGCAATCATTATAAGTTAAAAATAAAAGAGTAAGTATTTTTTAAAATCTTCAAAGCTACAATGTTGTCTATTTTTTCTTTCGTACTTTTGCTAGCAGCAGCTCCTAGTAATAAATGCGTTTAAAAATTCTAGCTAGTATTTGGAGGCATTATGATGAAAAAGTTAGTTGTATTGATGCCATTAATCATAATTTTCATTTTAACTGGTTGTGTAGAAGAAAGAGTGTATCTCCCAATGTTTCAAATAGAAGATACTTTATATTCTGTAACAAATGAACCCATAGATGAACAGGATATTGAAAAGGAAATAGGTAGCATTGAAAAGGAAGTTCAAGATATACCTGATAAAAACGGAGAAGGGTACAAAATAAAAAAAGGAACGGTTATTTATAAAATTAAAGGTGAGAGTATCAAAGGAGATTTCATGAAAAAGCAGGCAGGGCTCGTTGCTTTTTTAGATAATGATGGACAATATAGAGGGGCTAGAAAATATTTTTCGGAAGAAGAGATCAAAAAACATACTGAACCAAAGAAATAAAAAATTATCAACGGGTTAATTCTAAGAAGAATTTAGGGGAGTACGCCAATATCCTCGCATAACTCCCCCTCCAGAACAAGGAATATCAAAAAGACACCAATAATCGGACTGTGCCTACTTATGAACAACAAAAGAGCATTAGAAAATCCAATGCTCTTACATTTATTTTGGAGTTAATGATTAATTAGGTTCAACATGAACGTGAACATCATAAATTCCATAGTCTTCGATCAATACTTTTTCAACATATGTTGCTATATCATGGGCCTCTGTGATTCCTAGCTTAGAATTCACAAGAATCACCACATCGATGATGACATTATTCCCGTAGCTTCTCCCTTTAATTTCTTTAATCCCCTTCACACCATCTACTTTTCTAATTGCATCTTGGTATACTTGCAGCTTTTCCTCATCAAATCCATCCGAAAGCTCGTGGGAGGCTTCTCTAAAAATATCCCAAGCTGTTTTACAAATTAGTAATCCTACAATAATCGCTGTAATCGTATCAAGCCATGGCATACGTAGCTGAGATGCAAATATCCCGATGGCTGTTCCTATACTTACCCAGGCATCTGAAAGATTATCTTTCGCAGCCGCCATTAGAGCTTTACTATTAATTCGTTTTGCCAATTTATGATTATAAAGGTATACACCATACATGACTAATGCAGAGAAAATACCTACATAACCAGCGAGAATGTCTGGTGTTCCTTTTCCTCCTTCAAACAGGGAAGAAAGAGCATCAATCAGGACTTGCAAACCAACCGAGATCATAATAAAGGAAGCCACCATTGATGCGATTGTTTCACTCTTCCAATGTCCATAACCATGATCTTTATCTGGTGGTTTTTGAGAAAGCTTCAGCCCAATAAGAACCGCAATCGATGCAATAATATCTGTCGTGTTATTAAGTCCATCCGCTTTTAAAGCAGCAGAATCAGCCATATATCCGACAAGTAATTTAATGATAGAAAGAAAGATATATATAACAATACTTAAGATTGCCCCTCGTTCACCTAATTTTAGGTCATGATACTTTTGCTCAATCATTCTGTTCCCCCTAAAAAACTCACTTGAAATATCATAACAATCAAGTTGAGGGTGGGTCTAGAGCAATCTTTTTGCCGTCTTTAATATTAGTAAACCCCTTGCAAATTAGTTGCATGAGTGAAATTTTTAACGTGAGAAAAACAGCCGAATGCCGAATGAATTCTCAGAATTAGAAAAAATGGGGCCTTTAAATACTCATTAAGAAACAAGTTTTAGACCTACAGCTGCACTTAAAACCATACATATAAAAACGATCCTCTTCCAATCCTTCGATTCTCCGTATAAAATCATTCCTAAAATGGCTCCACCAGACGCACCAATTCCCGTCCATATGGCATAAGCCGTCCCCATTGGCAGTGTTTCCATTGCATAAGATAACAAGATGAAGCTCGCACTAAATCCAAAAATTAATAGGGCTAGTGACTTCCAATTACGGTCATGATGAAGTTTGTTTATCATGGCCACACCAAACATTTCAAATAAACCTGCAAAAACTAAAGAGATCCAGGCCATTAGGATTCAGCTCCTTCCTCAACATCATCCTTTGTCACTAATTTCAAGCCAATTACACCCGCCAGCAACAGCAAAATTAAAAGTATTTTACTCATTTTGACAGCTTCTCCAAAGAACAGGATTTCGGAAATAACCGTACCGGCCGTACCTAAGCCAACAAAAACAGCATATACCGTTCCTACAGGGAGTTTGCGTCCAGCCATAATCATGCCATAGAAGCTAATGATGATGGATATGATTGTACCAGCCCAAGTCCAAAAGTCATCAGCGTGTTTTAATCCAATAACCCAACATACTTCAAATAGGGCTGCCACAACAACTTTAAGCCAATTTGTGTTCATGAAATGACACCTCCAATTTTTTTCTGCCACAAATCAAAAAAGCCCAAGAGAAAACTGTTGTACAGTTTCTCCCAGGCTTTTATCCTTCCGTGACACGTCAAGCGTGAGTTTTCTCTCGGACCAGACCAACTTTACGTTGCGGAACCCTAGAAAACATTTAATCTATCCAATTAATTAAAATTATACACATATTGTATATGAATTCAACTCCAAAATTTAACAGATTATTAATATTGTCAGGATGGTGAAATATTTCATTCTGCACAAATTCTCCATATTTTTTTGATAGTATATTTATAATGCTCTTTTCTTGGGCATTCCACAACTATAATCCGTACGAAAACTGCCATTAATAATTATCGCTATGTTTGTCGAAGGAGAATACTAGATGAAAATTAGTGAAACAACGAAGGCTAAGATACAAAAATCCTCCCAAAGGATATTTGTAGTGTTAGCATGGGCTCTTCTGATTTCTATCATCATTCAAGTTTATTTAGCGGGTATGGCTATTTTCCTAGATGGTTCATTTTGGAAAAAGCACGAAGCTTTTGTTAGGATTTTTGAATTTATTCCAGCGCTTATGTATATCTTTGGGAGTGCTGGTGGGGTCCCCCAAAAGTATAAAGCATGGAGTATGATGTTATTTCTTCTATGTAACCTCCAATACTACACACCTTACGGGTGGATGGGACCCATTCACACGGTATCTGCCCTTGGTATTTTTATGATCTCATTGTATGTGGCATGGGGGTCATATCAATTCGTTTCTAAGCAAAGGAAAGAGGGATATAGCTAAAACTCGCTTCGACTTATGGGAAATAGATTGAAATTTAACAAATGGGGTCAGAAAAATGTATGGAGTGTTTAGTGAGATTAGTAATATGCTTACACAACCCTTTCTAAATCTAGCGAGAGGGATGGAAGGAATTCCTGTACTTTTTGCGTTCCTATTAGGAATTGTGGGAGCCCTCGCACCATGCCAATTCACAGCCAATTTAGGTGCTGTTACCGTATACGGCAATAAATCAGTGCAGAAACAAATCGCTTGGGCAGAGGTTATTTTTTTCATTATCGGGAAGATGGTTGTTTTCTCCCTATTTGGATTAATCGTTTGGATACTTGGAAATGAAGTGAAATCAACATTAATTGATTATTTTCCTTGGTTTAGAAAATTGGTCGGACCTATTCTCATCTTGATTGGGCTTTTCATGCTTGGAGTGATCAAATTTAAGAAAGTTATTTCATTTGGCAGTATCCCAGAACGATTTACGAAAAAGGGAAAAATCGGGGCATTTTTGATGGGTGTGAGCTTTACATTGGGATTTTGTCCTACCATGTTTACTCTTTTTTTCGTGACCCTTATGCCTTTGGCGATAACGGTTTCTTATGGTGGGTTGCTTCCAAGTGTATTTGCGATCGGGACGTCATTTCCATTAATCCTAGCAGTCTTCCTGATTTGGTATTTTGAGCTAAGTGGAAAATTAATGAAGAAACAGGGTAGAAAGATTGGCTTAATTGTTCAGAGGATTGCAGGAGTAATCATTATCATATTGGGTATTCTTGATGCTATTACTTTTTGGTAAATAGAAGTGTATCCTTTCGAATGTTATGAAATCGGCTGCCGTACAGTGCTATTGTAACTGTTATGAGTCCGCCCTGAGCCAAAGTAGTTATATGATGTAATAAGTAAGGATTGGCGAATGCCAATCCTTCAATATTTTCTAAGGAAAGTTATTCTTTTGTCACCCATTTGTAGCCTACTCCCCAGACGGTTTGTAAAAAATGATCTGTAGGATAGCCAGCTTTTCGAAGCTTGTCACGTAAGTTTCTGACATGGGAGTCGATGGTCCGGTCTTCTGTCGAGACTTCATATCCCCAAATGGTTGTGATTAAGTGTTCTCTAGTAAATACTTTGTTATGGTTACTAAGAAAGAGCTTCATCAAGGCGAATTCTTTCGGAGTTAGTGAAATATCCTTTTCTTGATATTGAAGATGGTGGGACTCGGTATCTAGTAACAACCCTTGGAACGAAATTCTAGTTGATAGTGGTTTATACCTTCTTAAAACAGCATCCATTCTAGCTAAAAGTTCTTCTTCATCAAACGGCTTTGATATATAATCGTCTGCACCGTATTGTAATCCTTTCACAATATCTGCCTTTTCACTCCGAGCCGTTAGCATGATAATGGGAGTATCCCAATGCTTTCTAATTTCTCGACAGGCTTCCCAACCGTCCATATCAGGCATCATAATGTCTAAAAGAATGAGATCAACTGAATTTGATTCTAAATACGTTAATCCATCAATAGCTGATTCTTTTTTTATACAATGATATCCAGCTGGTGAAATATACAAAGATACTAAATCTAACATCATTGGCTCATCGTCAATTAATAAAATGTTCCTCATGATCTATTCCCCTTTAAAGATAAGTTCAAATATTGTTCTTTTCCCTTCTGAACTAGTTACAGAGATTTCCCCTTCGTGTGCATGAACAAGTTCTTGAACAATGGCGAGCCCAAGCCCAGATCCTCCAAGAGAGCGAGTTCTTGACTTATCAACCCGATAAAAACGGTTGAAAATATAGGGGATATCCTTTTCAGGTATTCCTTTTCCGCTGTCTTCTATGGTCATATGAATAGAATCTTTGTATTTCCATGCTTTTAACTTAATATTTGACCCATCTGGTGAATATTTCCTTGCGTTGTCCAACAGGTTGATGAGTATTTGCTCTAACCTCAAGGGGTCTGCCATCAGAAACAAATTTTCTTCACACTCGAATACAATATTCCTTCCTTTATCCTGGAAGGCGGGAGCGAGTTTTTGTTCTAAACGATCCATAAAGTGATTTAAATGAATCCGTTCTACTTGTATGTCAAAAGAGTTTTGATCCATTTGAGCTAAATCAAACAATTCTTTAATTAAGACAGATAACCGATTGGTTTCTTCCGAGATAATATTTAAATATTTTTTTCTATCCTCTTCGCTTAACTCCCTCTTCTTGACAATATCTGTATATCCTTTGATATAGGTTAGGGGCGTTCGTAGCTCGTGGGATATACTTGCTAGAAATTCACTTCTCTGTTGTTTTAAATAGCTCAGCTCGTTTGCAAGGACTTCTATTGATTTGGCTAAATCACCTAGTTCATCGTCTGAGGTTTTCGGTAAAGAAACCGCAAAATTTCCTTTACTTAGCTGATAGGTTACTTCCTTCATGCTAATCAAAGGTTTGATCATTCCCTTTGTAAGAAAAATGATAATAATGAGTGTAAAAATGACGGACACACATCCAGCTATAAGGAAATGTTCATTTAAGCCCTTCATTAAGGAATGGACGGATTCTGTGTTTTCAAACATAAAGACATAGCCTGATACCTGCCCGTTGATATGAATCGGACTCACCGTAGATATGTACGGCTCTTCTTCCCAATTCGCTTCTACGACTTGTCCTTCTCTTGGAATATTTGAATTTGGTACTTTTAAGTATTTCCTTAAAGTTTCTGAAGGAGAGGAAGAACCCATGATTTCTCCAGCTTGATTCAAAATCACAACATCCGTTGTAGATTCGGATTCCATGAGGACCACGTGGTCAATCGTTTCTTGATCAAGGTGCTTTTCTAGTACCGCTCGATGAGAATTCCCTCTTGCCTGTAAGGATTGCAACTCCTCTTCCACCCTTGATTCAGTAATTTCCATGTGCAAGAAGAAAAACATGAACGTCATGAGACCGAAAATGATTAGGAAAAAAAGGACTCCAAGCTTTATCGATAACTTTTTCAATGTTTTCACCAAATTTCAGCACGTATTACTTTCATTTTACATCAGAGGCTGGAGAAATTGAGTATCCTATGAGATACTGCAAGAGAATTTTCATATTTTTTTCCGGGAAAAATAACTTCAAACAAGAAAAAAGAAAGTAGGCATTGCATGAAAACTGAAAAAGAAAAGATGCTCGCGGGAGAATTGTACAATTCTGCCGACCCAGTATTGATAAAGGAACGCCAGGAAGCAAGACGTAAGGTTCGGATATATAATCAAACTCTTGAATATGAAGGGGAAAAACGGACCCAATTATTAAAGGAACTACTGGGTTCAACTGGAGAAAACGTATATATGGAGCCAAATATCCGATTTGACTATGGTTATAATACACATGTGGGAGAGAGCTTTTTTGCAAATTTTGATTGCACTATTTTAGATGTTTGTGAAGTGCGATTTGGGGATAATTGTATGCTTGGACCTGGAGTACAAATCTATACAGCAACACACCCACTTGATCCAACAGAACGTAATTCAGGAAAAGAATATGCAAAACCGATTACGTTTGGAAATAATGTATGGATTGGAGGAAGTGCTGTCATCACTCCAGGAGTAACGGTAGGGGACAATGTTGTTATCGCGGCAGGTTCAGTAGTGACCAAAGATGTTCCAGACAATGTTGTAGTAGGTGGGAATCCAGCAAGGATTATTAAAAATATTGATTAAAAAAGAAAAAGACCATCATGCTGATCTCTTTCTCAAATACGATATTTACATATCTAGATCGGTGAATGCATAAGGTAATAATTCTCTTAACGTTAATTCCTTTATTTCCTTCTTCTCATTTGTTAAATAAACGGGCATTTCAGGTGAACAGAATTCAGCTAAAACTTGTCTACAAATACTACATGGGGGAAGAAAGTCAACTGTGTCACCCGCTACAGCTATCGCTTGGAAGTCACCTTTTTTGTATCCACTAGCGATTGCTGTAAAAATAGCTGTTCTCTCGGCACAATTGGTTGCACCAAATGAAACGTTTTCCACGTTTACGCCATTGATAACAGTACCATCTTTTAATAATAATGCTGCTCCAACAGGAAATTTGGAATAAGGTACATAGGCCTTATCCATGATCTTTCGTGCACTTTCTACTAATTGCTCTTTATTCATAGGATCCATCCCTTTCAAAGAAGAATGAACTTTTCACAGTCCCTTTAATGCCAATATATATTTGGCAGGATTTCTATATTATAATTTTTCGAAATGTTTGTCAATATTATCTGGCTGTTTTTGTAATGCTTATACAAAAAGAACCAAAACACCGAGAAGGATTTAACCTTATTATTAACTAAATCCGAAGTATTTAGTTAATAATGTTTTTCGTAACTAGACAAACGAAATTAGAACTGTTATCATGGTTCATAATTAAATGATGAACGAAAGTAACACATGGAGGAGTCTGTCACTTAGGCCCCTCCATGTGTTTTTTTTGTTCAAAAATTTTTCCATGGAGGTAATTATGTTCATTTTACAAATTGTTATTGTTTTACTTGCGACGAAAATTGCTGGTCAATTAAGTATTCGAATGGGTCAACCTTCTGTCTTAGGTAAAATAATTGTTGGCATCATTTTGGGGCCAGCACTGCTTGGATGGGTGAATGATACAGAAATTATCGGTGTTTTTAGTAATATTGGTGTGTTACTCCTAATGTTTTTGGCTGGATTGGAAACCAATCTAAAGGATCTAAACAAGAATATGAAAGCAGCCTTACTCGTTGCGGTAGGTGGTGTGATTGCACCGATTCTATTATGCTACGTTTTAGCCCAATTCTATCAATTATCATCTGCGGAGTCGATTTTTATAGGGTTATTATTATCAGCCACTTCAGTCAGTATTTCGGTTCAAACGCTAAGGGAGCTTGGCTGGTTAAATAGCAAGGAAGGTTCTGTATTATTGGGAGCAGCGGTATTAGATGATATTATTGTTGTCATTCTCATTGCCATTGCGATGAGTCTCTTTGCCGGATCCGATACAAATCTTGCCTTGCTGATCGGAAAGAAAATCATATTCTTTGTAATTATTATTCTAGTTTCTAAATGGGTGGTACCTAAATTTATTCAGGTATTCTCCAAATTTAAGATTACTGAGTCTGTTTTAAGTGCAGGATTAATTATCTGTTTTGGCTTCGCCTATTTTGCAGAAGCTGTTGGCGTTGCTGGAATTATTGGGTCCTTCTTTGCAGGTCTTGCGATTTCACAAACCAAGTTTAAGGAAGAAATTGAGCATAAGACAGAACCCATTGCGAATGGAATCTTTGTTCCATTCTTCTTCGTTAGTATTGGGTTAGCTGTTTCATTTGCTGGAATTGGGAAACAAGTTGTGTTTATTATTGTATTCTCCATGATTGCGATCCTGTCAAAGCTTATTGGATCAGGAATTGGGGCTAAGATTTCTGGATTTAATACAAAGTCTTCAATTGGAATTGGCGCAGGGATGATTTCAAGGGGAGAGGTTGCTTTAATCTTAGCTGCGATGGGATTAGAAAGTGGCCTGTTACCGTCTCAATATTACACAGCAATGATTATTGTCGTGATTGTAACGACACTTGTTACCCCGCCATTATTGAAAATAATATTTGGAGCGCGGAACGAAGTAGAACAAGGTCAGAAGGCTCAAAGTTTTTAATTTCTTTCTTTCATTGAACAAAAAACGGAGTGGCTCGTGTTAAAGCCATTCCGTTTTCTTAATGAGAAGGTCTTCCCGAATCTAAGGAAGAATCCAATTATTTTATGAACAATCCTCGAATTATTTCAATTCCTTTGTTTCCTCTGAGTATAGCGCCGTTCTTTTTATATTCACACCCACAAATGATTCCAATATTGCTTGTCCACCATATCTCCATAAAGACCAACCTCCATTATCCAAGTATTTCTACTTTTTACCTGTTTCAAGGAAAATAAACAAGGATGTTCATAAAGATTGAACATATGAATCCTCTACTTCGCTAGAAATTCCGTGTTATGGCTGCTGTTGTGTAGGGATCTTCTAAAAATAGGTGTTGTCCTAGTATGTTTGTCCACACACTATTCATTACAAGGGTGATGATGAAGTTTGGTCCATTTACAGGACGCTATGTTTTCCATTGTCATATTTTGGAGCATGAAGATTATGACATGATGCGTCCCTTTGAAGTAGTCGAACGTAAATGTAGTTGCCTGAGTGAGTGTAATTGTTGTTGTAAATGTAAAGACGTTGATCATTGCAATGAAAGAAAAAGAAGGAAGAAAACAACTTTTCAAAGAAGGAAGTTGTTCTCTTCCTTCTTTAGAGTGATGTTTAATGGGAATGGAAAGGAAGGGGTTTGGCTTCTTTGTGATGACCCATTAGAAGAAATGACGGAGAAAGCTACATCGCAAACAATTCGGAAACACTGAGCACATCTCAGATTAGCATATCTGCTGGACATTAAAATCTAATCTTAGCGCGTGGTCTGTTGCTCATTCGAGGAGATAGGAAGGTATAAGTCCT